>NZ_JAKRFE010000033.1:0-12031 GCF_022348225.1 Gordonia sp. McavH-238-E | reverse complement strand
CGATGCGCTGCCTCAAACGCCGACTCGCCCGCGTCGTCTACAACAACCTCACCACCGACCACCACGCCCGCACCCGCACAGCCGACAACCCCACACCCGCCGCCGCTTGACATAGGAGCTATGAGCCCGGCAGTCCCCACCGCTGGTTGAGCCGGCCCCGAGCGAAGCGAGGCGCCGAGTCGAAGCCAACTGGTGACCGATCCGCGAAACCCGACCCCCACCGCCCTGTGGACAGGCTCGCCACGGTCCGTCGGCTGTGGAGACTCTGACCGATTTATCGCAGCAATCCTGGGACCGTCACACCATGAGTGGATTCCTCTACATCCTGGAATGCTCGGACGGCACGCTGTACGTCGGCAGCACCCGGGACGTCGAGCATCGACTCGACCAGCACCAGTCGGGGAACGGATCGCGCTACACGCGTCCTCGTCGGCCGGTTCGGCTCGTCTACCAGCAAGAGTTCCCGCATATCGGCGAGGCCTACGCAGCAGAGCGTCGCATTCATGGCTGGTCGCGCGCGAAGCGGACCGCACTCATCGAGGGCCGGCTCGACCTGCTGCCGGAACTGTCGCGCGCGGATGGGAGGTGACGGCAGGCGCAGAACACTCGAACACACGTGCTATTCGGGTGTACCCTGCAGCCATGTCCCTCGGTACCCAAGGCTCCTTGTTCTCTGAGCAGTCAGCGGAGCCGACGCTCGGAAACCTGGCGACCTCGATCTCGCGGCGCCCGCTCACCGAGGGGGCGTGGGTCGACCTGTGTCCCGGCTGGATCAGGGGCGCCGACGAACTCTTCGACCGACTCAGCGAGTGCGTCCCCTGGCGGGCCGAGCGACGTCGTATGTACGAGCGGGTGGTCGAGGTCCCGCGGCTTGTCTCCATCTACCAGGCCGATCACCTGTTCCCCGATCCGATCATCACCGACGCACGCACCGCGCTGACCGAGCACTACCGCGACGAACTGCCCGAGGGATTCTCGACGGCCGGGATCAGCCTCTACCGCGACGGCAATGACTCGGTTGCGTGGCACGGTGACCGGATCGGCCGGGCGTCCACACACGACACGATGGTCGCCATCATCTCGCTCGGTTCACCTCGCCCCCTCATGCTGCGACCCCGCGGTGGTGGGCGGTCACTGAAGTTCACGCTGTCGTCGGGCGACCTGCTTGTCATGGGTGGGAGTTGCCAACGCACCTGGGAACACGCGGTCCCCAAGGTGCGTGGTGTCGGCGCCCGGATCAGCATTCAACTGAGGCCGCCCGGGGTGTGGTGATGTGGGCCGTTGCGGTCGCCAAGTGGTTTCGACTCGGCGCCTCGCTCCGCTCGGAGCCGGCTCAACCAGCGGGGGGTAGGGCTCTCCCGCTCGCCGAGACCAGCGGGGGCAGGGCCCTCCCGCTCGCCGAGACCAGCGGGGGCAGGGCCCTCCCGCTCGCCGAGACCAGCGGGGGCAGGGCTCTCCCGCCAGCCGAGCAGCGGGGGTAGGTCACCAAGTGCCTTCGGCTCGGTGCCGGGTCAACCAGCGGGCGATCGTGCTTTAATCATTTCGTTATAAACCGCGAGGACCGAGAGAAGTCATGAAGCGCACCCGTATCGCCGCCGCCCTGCTCGCCACCGCCGTCCTGGCCCTGCCGGTCGCGCCGGCGACCGCGAGCCCGCTCGACACACTGTTCGGAAGCGCGAGCGGCAGCCTCGACTCCGGGAGCGCCGCGCTCGGTTCGTCAGGCGGCGACAAGGTGACGCATTACGGCAAGCTCGGTCGTCCCGGCGCGCCGAACGGCATCAAGTCGATCAATGTGTGGGTCTACACGCCCGACAAGACCCAGGCGATCGTGCCCAACACCTACCCGAAGAACTCGCGTCTGGGTGTGCGCTGGAATTCGATCATCGACGCCGGGCCGATCGTCGACGGCAACGAGTGCCGCATGGAGGTCCGTCTGTCCGGACCCAAGGTCCCCAAGCAGGCTTCCCTGTTCAAAACGCAGGACTGCACTGCGGTGAAGTCCTACTTCTTCAAGGGCGCGGGCGATTTCACCATCCGCGTCACCGACACCATCTCGGGTGCGTCGAACCGCATCGCGTTCAGCGTCCAGTAGTCACGTCGCCGGACGTCGGCCGAGCGTTCGGTGTCAGCGCGTCCCGGTTCCGGCGAAGACCGGGAGAACGCAGCTCCCGGCCGCAGTCGGCGACGTCGTCGGCGCACCGATCGTCACGACGGACAGCTGGCCAGGCGCCGTCCAGGGTCCGGGGGCTGTGAACAACGTGGCGTAGAGCGAAGGTACGACGCAGGCCGCTTCGACCCGATGCTCACCCGTCCCACCACTGCAGTACGACGCCGCGACAACGAACGCCGAGCCCGCCACACATCCGGTGGGTTCGGCCGACGCCGACGGAGCCGAGACGGTGGAGAATGCCGCGCCGGCAACACACGCGGCGCCGGCGAGGACGATACGCAACGAGACTTTCGACAGAGCCATGCCGAGAATCTATGGCACCAGCGTCCGAAGTTCTCGATCCCGAACACAATTCGTCCGATCATGGGAACGAATCGCGTGGCGACTCCGTTCGTCAGCCCGCGGCGCCGACGTCGAACTTCTCACCCGTCAGGCGCTCGGATTCTTCCCAGAGCGCCGCTCGGAACTCCGCCTTGTCGGCGGCCTTCTTGTAACCGCTCCGACCGGGCGCACCGCGCATGCCGAACATCTGGGTGGGCCCGAAGAACGTCCCGGACTCCGCGTCCGGCACAGTTGCCGCGTACAGCTGGGGCAGTGCACCGTCGGCCGCCGGCTGGGCGATCGGCAGCTTGTTGCCCAGCTTCGCGAAGAAGTCGGAGAAGTTCTCACTCCTGCCCTGCAATTCCGTTGACGCATAACCGGGATGGGCGATCAACGACTTCTTCGACGACCCGGCCGCGGCCAGCCGCGCGGCGAGTTCCTTGCCGAACATGAGGTTGGCCATCTTCGAGTCGCCGTAGGCCCGCCACCGGCGGTAGCGGCGCTGCTCCCAGTTCAGGTCGTCGAGTTGGATGTCGCCGATCTGGTGCATCGTCGAGGACACGGTCACCACACGCTCGGTGATCTTCGGCAGCAGCAGCGCGGTGAGGGCGAAGTGCCCGAGATGATTGGTGCCGATCTGCATCTCGAAACCGTCGGCGGTGCGCCGGAACGGCACCGCCATCAGCCCCGCGTTGTTGATGAGGACGTCGGCGCCGGTGATCCCGGCGGCAAAGCTGCGCACCGATTCGAGGTCGGCGAGGTCCAGTTTGGCGACGGTCGCCTTCGGCCCCAGCTCCGACGCCACGGCGTCGGCTTTCGCGGTGTTCCGGCACGCGAGGACCACGTCGGCGCCGGCGCGGACCAGGACCTTGGCGGTCTGATAGCCGAGACCGCTGTTGGCGCCGGTCACCACGAACGTCCGGCCCGCCTGGTCCGGCACATCTGAATTCGTCCAACCACTCATCACGACCCCCTGGGATGCGTTGTCAGGCCCGGCACCGACGCCGGGTCCATGCGGCCCACGCTATTGACAGGCCGGGACGACGTCAACGAGTCGCCGTGGACGTCCCCGGCGTTCGGCGAGCCTACCCGCCGAAGAATGTCGTCAGCCGCAACGGATTCGCGCCGACGATCCGCCGGGCAGGCCGCAACAGTTCCGCGATCAGATTGGTCGACGATCCGAGCCGCTCGACGAGCTGGATCGGCGCGTAGAAGGCGGTTGGCTCCGAGCGTCCGCGCATGATCCGAGTACCGAGAAGCTTCCATTCCTCGGCTTCCTCGCCTGCCGACTCGACGGCCGCCCCGCTCGCCAGCGCCGGGATCCGCCCGGTCTTGGCCATGTCGGACAAACGGGCGCACTCGTTCACCGGGTCGCCGATGACGGTGTACTCGTAGCGCCGTTCGGCGCCGATGTTGCCCGCGAACGCCTCGCCGTAGGAAACGCCTATCCCCCAACGGATGTCGAGGCTGCTGGCCAGGCGGTCGGCGAGATCGCGGGCCGCTCCCAACGCAGCGCCGGCCGGGTCGTCGATCTCGACGGGTGCGCCGAAGACGGCGAGCGCGGCGTCGCCCTCGAATTTGTTGACGAAGCCGGAGTGCTGGTCGACGACGTCGGCGACGATGCTGAAGAACGCATTGAGCAGCGCGGCGGTGTCATCGGGACTGCGTTGCTGCGCCAGTCCCGTCGATCCGACGATGTCGACGAAGAGGACGCCGACTCGTTTGTTGGTGCCGTGCATGCCGACCCCGTCGGAGATCGCGAGATCGGCCACGGTGTCGCCGACGTGGCGCGCGAAGATCTCACGCATCCGGTCACGTTCGGCGAGACCTTCGACCATCTGGTTGAAACCGTGTTGCAGCACGCCGAGTTCCGATGAGTCGTAGACGGGCACGCGTGCCTTGTAGTCCCCGTGGTCGACGCGGTGAACCGCGCGGCGCATCTCGGTCAACGGGTCGGTGATCGCTTGTCCGACAAGCGCGATGACACGGGCTCCCGATGCGAGACCCACCAGGCACAGGATCACCGTCGTCCAGTCGACGGCACCGTAGACGTCGGGCAACAGACCGGTCCACCGGCCTGCGTTGACGGTCAGCAGACCGACCATCGGCACCGCCGAGCTCACGGCCCACACGGCCAGCATCCGTACCCGCACACCGTTCATCACGTGATTCGTCGGGAAATCCTCGAGAACGACGACAGCCAGGGGCCGGGCGGCGCGCTCGGCGAACAGGTAGGTGAGACAAGCGCTCGACATACCGGCCAGCGCGAAGGCCACCGCGACGCCCGCGACGGTCGCGGTCGTCAGTTCCTCGGCGATGAACACGTAGAACAGGGCTGCCGCACTCCAGGAGACGACCGTGACCCCGAGCTGCACGATCGGTATCCGCTGCACTGCGCGTCGTCGGGCATGGTCGGCGGGTTGGCAGCTGATGAACCAGCGCAGTTGAGGCCGGACCGCGAGCATTCCGAGCAGCAGGTTGGTGAGGATACCGACGACGATCGCCCCTACGACGACCGGGAAATTCGGCGCACCCAGCGTCTCGTCGAAGGTCAGTTGTCCGCCGTTGAAGGCGAGTTGGACGAGCAGGAAGGTCTCGACGCCGATCACCGCATTGCTGGCGATCACGGCCGTCATCGCAGTGACGGTGGCGTGAAGAGCGATCTTGCTGCGCATCGTCGGCCCGATCCGGGCCCATCCGCGCGGACTCGGGACCGTCGACACGCCCCACAGAAAACCCGCGGTGCGTCGGCGCAGACGCATCCACGACGCACCACGACGGGTCCGGCGTGGTCGTCCCATCGGCCTCTCCTGCCTGACGGCGTTCTCCGCAGCCTACCCAAGGAGGCGCCGTCGCAGAGGTGTCCAACGACCCTTGTCGCAAGCCAAGTGGCTTCGACTAGGCGCCACGCGGCCATCCCCCGCTGGTTGAGCCGCCACGCGGACGCGAAGCGGCCACGCGCCCATCCCCCGCTGGTTGAGCCGCCACGCGGACGCGAAGCGGCCACGCGGCCATCCCCCGCTGGTTGAGCCGCCACGCGGACGCGAAGCGGCCACGCGGCGTGTCGAAACCACGAATGGACCGGCACCTCACGGTGCCGGTCCATTCGGGGGTCAGGTGCGGATCAGGCCTGCAGGGCCTCGATCTCGAGGTTGATGGTGATCTTGTCGCCGACGACGACGCCACCGCCCTCGAGCGGCATCTCGATGTCGATGCCGAACTCCTTGCGGCTGAGCACGATCTTCGCCTCGAAGCCGGCAACGGTGCCCTGGCCCATGCCGGGGTTGGTCCCCAGGTACTCGAGTTCGAGGGTGACGGGCTTGGTGACGCCCTTCAGGGTGAAATCGCCGTCGAGCAGGTAGTCGTCGCCGTTCTGACGCACGCCGGTGGACACGAAGGTGGCCGTCGGGAACTTCTCGGCGTCGAAGAAGTCGGCGGACTTGATGTGGCCGTCGCGCTGCTCGTTACGGGTGTTGATCGAGGTCACGTCGATCTCGGCCTGAACGGCCGGGGTGCCGTTCTCGTCGACCGTGATGGTGCCGGAGAAGGTGTCGAAGCTACCGCGGACCTTGCTGACCATGAGGTGCTTGACGGTGAAGTTGATCGCCGAGTGGACGGCGTCGATGGTCCAGGTGCCAGCGGGGACGGGTGCCTTGACGGTGGTTGCGGAGGTCATGTCGTGGTCCTTCCAGAAAGTGTTCGTTCGGGTCTCGAATGGTGGCTGTGGGCCTTCGCGACCCATCACCAGACACTAACCGGACCGCGGTCCGATTTCATCCCCGGCGCTGGTGTGATCTACGTCACCTCCGCATCATCAACACTCCGATCGCGGCGATGGCGATGCCGCGGGGCGCCTCGTAGATGAAGCCGGAGATCCCGGCGATCGCCGGGATAGGCAGCATGAACCCGACCATGCCGACCACGGTCAGGATCCCGATCCAAAGCGGTACCGCCCGGTTGCGGATGAGGCTGACACCGAAGATCCCCATCCCGGCGAGCATCACGAGGCCGCCGACCGTGTTGAGCAGTTCGAAGGCCGAGGTGCCCAGCATCGAGTCGTCGGCAGCGATGAGCGCGGCCCTGTCCGGATCGTGCGCAAAGGGATACGCGACGAACAATTCGATCGTGAGGTGACCGGTTGCGGTGACGAGGTTGCCGACCGCGTAGGCGACGAGGCCGATCAGTCCGGCGATCCCGACCCGGGGCGCCAGCCACGCATACATCCCGGGCAGGCCGAGAAGCAGCAGGGTCGTGCCGATCGCGAGCAGGATCTGCGCCCATGGCGCGCCCGCCCCCTGTAGCGCCTCCACCGAATGGGCTTCGCCGTCGACGATGGGGTGCAGGGTGCCGCCGGCGATGCAGGCGAGCCCGCCGAATGTCAGGGCGCCCCCGCTGAGGCGGCGCAGGACCTGCCAACTCGGACTGCGGAACGGGCCGGGACCATCGGCGCCGGTCGCGTTGTCGTTCTGGTTCTGGGTGTGTGCGGTGGTAGTCATGACCGCAACGCTGACGGCCCCCACTGGTGTTAGCCTTGTGCGCGACTGGTGCGGCCCGACGAACGGCGCGTGTGTTGGCTTCCGATCCACAACTGGCGATCCGGGTCCTGGGCCCGCTGTCGGTGACGGGCGCCGACGGGTCGCCGATCACGATGACGGCCCGCAAACACGCCGAATTGCTGGCCATCCTCACCGCCGAACGCACGGCGTGCTCCCCCGAGCGGGTGACCGAACTGCTGTGGCGCGGTCGTCCACCGGCGTCGGCGGTGAGCACGTTGCACGGTTACGTCTCACGATTGCGCCGGACGCTCGGCCCCACCGGTGTCGTGCGCATCGACACCGTGCCCGCGGGATACGTGCTGCGCTGCGACGGAGCGGTCACCGACCTCGACCTGCTGGACAAACTCGGACAAGAAGGACTGCAGCTGGTCCGGACCGACCCTCGGGCCGGCGCAGAGGTGTTGTGCCGAGCCCTGGAACTCTGGCGCGGCGATCCGCTTCCGGAGATCGCCGACATCCCCGACATCGCACCCGAACTCGTCCGACTCGAGGAGATGCGGGCCGAACTCACCGAGACCGCCGCCGACGCGCTGCGCACCGTGGGCGAGCACCGTCGTTCAGTGGCGCTGCTGACGCCGCTGTGCCGACGCCATCCCTACCGCGAGGGCGCCGCGCGGACACTTGCCCACGCACTGCACGACGACGGACGCACCGTCGACGCCCTCGATGTCCTGCGTCTGCTCCGGCAGGGCCTGCGCGACGACCTGGGTCTCGATCCACACCCCGATACCGTCGCCCTCGAAGGCGATCTGCTCGACCCGTCTCCCGTGGTCATGCGGACCTCCCCTGCCGTCGCGCGACCGTCGCCGGCCCGGACGACACGCGAAATGTTCGGCCGCACCGCGGAACACGCTGTCCTCGAACAGGTCTGGAACGCCAGTACGGACCGTCCCGCGGGTGCGGTCGTGGTCGGACCGTCGGGCATCGGGAAGACCGCGCTCGTGGAACACCTCGTCTCCCGACACGGTGCGACCGCGCGCCGCTTCATCGGCCGCCCCGGGCCGCCCGGACCGATGTTCGGCGGACTCGAGGAACTGTTCGGCGAGTCACCCGTATCCGGCCCGACGACGTCCATTCCGGCCGGGCGAATCGTCACCGACCTCACCGCCCACATCTGGTCTGACGTAGCCGCTTTCGGGCGATCAGTGCTGCTCGTCGACGACGCCCAATGGCTCGACACCGACTCCGCGCGTGTGCTGGGCCGGGTGCTGGCAGGCATCGGGCAGGCACCGTTGGCGGTACTGGTCACCTCCCGCGACCCCGACGCCGAGCCAGTCCGAATCCTCCGGTCGACGCTGGATCGGCACGGCCCGGTCGCCGACCTGCGTCTGCGCGAGCTCGGCACCGACGACATCCGCGCCCTCATCGATCAGCGCCCGGTCGTTCGGCAATCCCGCTCTGGCGCAACAGTTGTGCGTTGCGGCGGCGACCGGTGGGTCGTGGGATCGAAACCAACCGGTCCGATCGATGATCTCGACACGCTTCGACGACCTGTCCGACGCCGCGCGTGCGCTTGTCATCATCGCTGCGGTGGCCGGAGGTGAACTCCCCCAGGACGTGTTCACCGAGGTGGCCGATGCTCTCGGTCGAGGCGTGGGCGACGAAGCGCGGCGCAGCGGACTGCTGACCGACCTCACTCCCCTGAGGAGCGAGTTCCGGGGCACCGTCGACGTGGCATCGACCGCCGTTGCCACTCAGGCGTGTATCCGGGCGGCTCATCGCGCATTGTCCGCGTCGGCGGACCATCGCGCGCTCGACCTGGCCCGATGCGGGCTCTCCCTTCCCGGGCTGGACCCGTCGTCGACCGTCGAGCTGCACCGGATCGCCGGTGAGGCCGCACTCCGTGTCGGCGAGTTCGATTCCGCGGCTGCGTCTCTCGAAGCGGCCGCAGCTCCGAGTCGGGCTGCGCGGGACTGGCGCTCCCTCGCCGACACCGCGCTGCTGTCGACCCCCCGAGGGGTCGCGGGCTACTGGTCCGGTTACGGCGTCGTGCAGGCCGACGACGCCGCGCTGGCCCGTGAGGCGCTGACACACGGCGACGCGTTGGCCCCAGAGGTGTCGGCGCGCCTGCACGCGTCTGAGGCAGCCCGGTTGACGGTCCTCGGCTTGCCGGGCGCCGACGATCACCTCGGGGCGGCACGGGTCGTCCACGGCGGCGGCGCCGTGGATTTCGAGATCGCGCTCGCCGACTTCCTCGTGCGGTGGGTTCCCGACCGGTTGGCGGATCGGCGCAAGATCGCGCGGGAGCTGTACGAACTGTCGGCGGGCGACATCCAGAAGCGCCTCACCGCACTCCACCTACAACGTGTGTGTGCGTTGGAGGCAGGTGACCTCCGTCTGGCGCGGCGGCTGTCGACCGAGTTCACCCGACTCGCTGGACGAGGTGGCGGCACCGACGCGGAGACCATGCAGTTGTGGTGGCAGGTCATGATCGCGCTCCTGCGCGGCGATCATGAGACCAGCACGAGGCTGACCGAACGGTTCGCGGCGACGGTCGGCGAACTGTCGGACCGTGCAAGGCTTCTCGCCGAGTCCTCGATGGCGACCAGCGCCTCGATCGCGGCGTGGCATCGAGGCGACCTCGCCTCGGCGCTGCCGCCGTTCGACGCGCTCGCGGAAGAGGTCGACGAGGACTTCGCCCTCGTCATCGCTCTCGGCGCCGCCGAGAGCGGCGACCTCGACCGTGCCCTCGACCTGGCGACCGAGCTCACCGCGGACGCCGGCGGGTGGACGGGTTCGCGGGTGGTCGCCCGGGTTCCGCTGTTGATCGAGACGCTGTACGCGATCTCGTGCGATCACCGTCACCGCGATGCCGCCCGCGAGATCTGCGGACGCATCGAGCCGTTCACCGCGGACTGGTCGTCGGGCCTTCTGGTGCAGTGGCCTGGACTCGTGTGCCTGGGGCCGGTGACGCTCTATCGAGGAACAGCACGCCAGATCGTCGGGATGGATGGCTCGGCCGATCTGCGGGAGGCCATACGCGTCGCGCGCGACACCGGCGCCCGTCCTTACCTGCGGCGCGCCGAGCATCGACTCGGCGACGGCTGACGCCTCACTTCCAGGCGAACACGGGCTGCTCGAAGCCGTCGACCCGGGCGTGTCGGTCCCGCAGGACCACCTCGGCGAACTGGTAGATGACCGCAGCCGTCGGCGCGTGGACGAGGGAGCCGACGATGGGCAGCTGGATGACCGGCAGATCCGACTGTGGAATCGTGAGGAATCGCGGTTCGACGAGCAGTTCCTCGAAGGTGACGAAGAACAGCAGGGCCACCTCGTCGGGATTGGGCGTCGGTTCCTGGTACTCCTCGGCCCAGCAGACGATCGGGGTGATCACGAATCCCGATCGAGTCGGGTAGTCGTCGAGCGCACCGAGCACCGAACTCGGGGGCAACTGGATGCCGAGTTCCTCGTCGAGTTCACGCAGACCGGCCGTGACATGGTCCTCACCGGGGTCCAGCCGACCGCCCGGCAGGGCGAACTGCGCGGCGTGGCGTCGCATGGTCGCCGGGCGTTTGGACAGCCAGATGCCCTGGCGTCCGTCCTTCTCGGCGACGGCGAGGACAACCGAGGCGGCGCGGGCGTCCGGGACGTCGGCGGTGCGCCGGTCAAAGGCGTCGACGCGCGCGGCGGCCACGGCCCGATCGAGAGTAGTCACACCCTCAGTTGATCATGTCGGCCATCCGTCGTGACCGCCTGCGTGAGGTGATAGCTCACGATGCTGAGCGCGAACAGCCCGAGGGCCAGGTTGAACAGGGCACCGAACCCTTCGAGCGCGAAGTCGACGAGGGCGTTCGACAGCATGAACACCAACGCCGCGATACGCAGCCCGCGAAGCGGTCCCGCCGAGGCCACCCCGCGTCGGCGCGCGACCATTGCCGGCAGGGCCAGCGCCAGGGTGATGATGCCGCTGACCAGCAGGATCCACGTGGCGGGAGTACTGCCGGTGAGCTCGATGTAGATGTCGAGTTCCTCGCTGCGATCCCCGGTGAAGTAGAAGCTCAACACGCCGACGACGATGGTGAGGCCGGAGGCCACCACCAATCCCCAGCCGACGACGGGAATCCATCGGGGACTCCGGAAGAAGCCTGGGATCAACGCCACCGCGCGGTCGCGGAGCCGCATCAACCGATCCGGCGTGCCCTCGCTCGACTCGAGGAGCGCCCGGATGTGACCGATCGTCTCGGCATCGAGGCCCTTGTCCTGCGCGACGACGAGGAACTCTTCGGCTTGGCGTCGTCGGCGCTCCGGAAGCCCGTGTGCGACACCGTCGGCCGCGATGACCGCCGCATTGGCGAGCGCTTCGGCGCCGGTGGGACGCTGCACATCTCGGACGACGCGGCTGATCAACAGGATCATCACGACGAGCACGTACATGATCTCCGCCGACGGCCCGTAGAAGTAGTCGTTGGTGCGGGTGACGAATTTGCCGACCTCGTCGAGGAACAACCCGAAACCGATGCCGCCGAGCACGATCGCGACGATCCGCGCCGTTGCCCCGAGAAACAGCCAACCGGTGATCAGCGCCAGCATCATCAGCGCCCCGCCCCACAGCGCGTGCGCGATGTGCAGGGTGCCGCCGCCGATCTGCGGATACCCGGTCAGGTGCAAGTACAGCCTGGTGACGATGATCGTCGCGATCGCGATGATCAAGAACCACTCGACGGCCGCGGTACCGTACACGCTGCGGACGACCACCGTGGTCGCGCGAGTTCTCATTGAACGAGTATGGCCGGTTCGCCGTCCTCGCTGGTCGAGCTTGTCGAAACCACCCACCCCCGCTGGTTGAGCTCGTCGAAACCACCCAACCCCCGCTGGTTGAGCCGGCACACCCTTCCGCTGGTTGACCAGGTGCCCCCTCCCGCTGGTTTCAGTGTCACTGTTGTTTAGCCACTTCGGTGGTGGTTGGGTTCTGAGCACCAGGCATCTGGCTCTCCCGCTGGTTACCGCCCTGGCTGTATCGGGCTGGTGTTGGCTCATTGTGCCG
>NZ_JAKRFE010000032.1:0-13909 GCF_022348225.1 Gordonia sp. McavH-238-E | reverse complement strand
CCCCCGCGGCACCGCCCGCGGCGCCCGCCTCACCCAGCGCGCCGGCACCCGCACCGCCGAGCTCGCGCGCCCCGGTCGCACCGGCGTCGGTCCCGGCCGCGCAACCCGCCAAGGTGACCAACACGTACTGGTACACCGACCGGCGAGTGGCCCTGTGGATCTACTCCCCGGCGATGAACACCAACATCCAGGTGCAGATCCTCCTGGCCCGCGACTGGCACGCGAAGCCGAAGGAGAAGTTCCCGCAGCTGACGATGCTCGACGGTCTGCGCGCGCAGGACGATCAGAGCGGTTGGATCATCAACACCAAGATCGTCGACTTCTACAAGGACAAGAACGTCAACGTCATCCTGCCGATCGGTGGCGAGTCGAGTTTCTACACCGACTGGAAGGAACCCGATCGCGGCAAGAACTACAAGTGGGAGACGTTCCTCATGCGGGAACTGCCGCCCATCCTGGAGAACGATTGGCGGTCCACCGACGTCCGCGGCATCGAGGGGCTGTCGATGGGTGGCTCCGCCGCGATGATGCTCGCCGCGCGCAACCCCGGGTTCTACAAGTTCGCGGCGTCGTTCTCGGGAATCCTGCAGCTGAGTTCATTCGGTATGCCGCAGGCGATCCAGTTCGCGGTGCGCGACGGTGGCGGCTACGACTCGATGAAGATGTTCGGCCCGCCGTCGGACCCGGCCTGGAAGGAACACGATCCGTACCTGCTGGTCGACAAGCTGCAGGGCACGAGTCTGTACGTGTCGTCGGGCAACGGCATGGTCGGGCCCCACGACAAACCGTCCGACATCCCGATGCTTGCGACCAACTACTCCGGTGTGGGACTCGAGATGCTGAGTCGCGTCACCTCGCAGCAGTTCGCGATCCAGTTGAATCGCAAGGGGATTCCCGGCCAGGCCAACTACCGGCCGTCGGGTACGCACACCTGGCCCTACTGGGAGTTCGAGATGATGCAGGCCTGGCCGCAGGCCGCGGCCGCGCTCGGACTGTCGCGTGATGCGGTCGCATGCCGCGTCGACGGTGCCTTCCGCAAGATCTGGGACGCCAACAAGGCGGACCTGGGCGGCTGCCTCACCCCGTCTTACCCGGTGGCGGGCGGCAAGGCCCAGGACTTCGCCGGCGGACGCATGTTCTCCGGACCGAAGGGCCCGAAGATCGTCACGGGCGCGATCGGTGGCGCCTACGTCGCCGCCGGCGGTCCGGCCGGTCGTCTCGGCAAGCCGACGAGCGACGAACTCCCGACCCGCGACGGCAAGGGCCGCGTGAACTACTTCGAGCACGGCCGGATCACCTGGACCGCGAAGGACGGCACCAAAGTCCTCAAGTGAGGAGTCCGGTGAGCGAGGCGGGATTCGACAGAAGAGGACGGGGGCACCCGTCGGTGCCCCCTAACCTCGACCGCACGTGTGTGCGGCCTGAAACTTCGCTGAGGAATCGGACTGTTTGTGCAGGTGGCGCGAGTGCGGCGGCCGGAATGCCCCCGCGCGGGCGGTAGCCTGACGTGGTGTGCGATGCGGGGTGCTCCTGCATTGCGATCGGCCGCAGGCCGGACGCGTGAGGTGTCGCCGGACGGATCGTCCGGTGGTGCGCGATCTCGACGGAGAAAGGTTCGGCAGGAAGTGGCGATGACAACGAAGTGTGTGCGGCTGGTGCTGGCCGTGACGGGCCTCGCTCTCGCGCTCGGGTCCGTGTCGGCCTGCGCCGACGACTCGACGGCCAGTGCGCCGATCACCAACAACCCGGTCACGACGACCTCGCTCTACTCCGCGGCGGAGTCCTCGACGAGCACGCCGGGTACGACCTCCGCAGAGGCCACCCCGTCCACGACCGGCGGCACGTCGGAGCTGCCCGCGACCGCGCCGAACCCCAGTACGAAGGTCCCGGCCAGTTTCCCCGGGCCCAGCGGCCAACCACTCGACGACAAGGCCCGCGCCTACCTGGCCGCGCTGAAGCAGCAGGACGTCACCTTCATGGGGGACAACGACAACTCGGTCGCGCTGACCATGGCGAAGTATGTCTGCGGCGCCAAACAGAAGGGCACCGACCCGAGCATGGTGAAGGCCTTCGTCACCGCCTCCGTCGGTCCCGGTGCAGACAATGTCGAAGAAGCGAACGTGAAGGCCGACAAGGTCATTCGCGCAGCAGAACAGCACTACTGCTGACGTGGCCGCCCGTCGCAACGCCGCGGGCCGCACCCGCAAGGGTCCGGTTCGGCGGCTCGGTAAGTTCGCTCTGCTGCTCCTCGCGCTCGCGGCCATCGCGATCGTGCTCATCGTCGTGCTGGTCCTGGTGTGGCTGGCGCCCGGCCCCGCGCCGATCGGTCCCGGTGGGCCGCCGAGCACGCCGCCGTCCGGCGAACGTCCCGACGCCCAGCCCGCGGACTGCCCCGATGTCCTGACGGTCGTCATCCCCGGCACCTGGGAGTCGAGCGCGGACGATGATCCGTACAAGCCGTCGGCGAATCCGAACTCGCTGATGCTGCGCGTCTCGCGCGCGCTGTCGAACGACTTCGACACCTCGCGCACCGAGATCTACACCGTCCCCTACACGGCCCAGTTCCGGAACCCGACCAACCTGGCCGACCGGCAGGCCGACTACAACGTCTCGCGTACCCAGGGCTACAAGCGCGCGGCAGGCAAGATCATCTCCACCAACGAACGCTGCCCGTTGACCGGCTATGTGATCATGGGCTTCAGCCAGGGCGCGGTCATCGCCGGTGATCTCGCGAGCAACATCGGCAACGGCCGCGGCGTGCTCGACGAGAGCGACCAGGACCTCGTGCTCGGTGTCGGGCTCATCGCCGACGGCCGACGCCAGCCGGGTGAACAGAACGACATCGAGCCGAGCCCCAACGGTGTCGGCGCGGAGATCGCGCTCGGCGGGATGGGCAATCTCGTACCCGGGATCTCGATGACCGGCCCGCGCAACGGCGGATTCGGCGACCTCCGCGATCGGGTCCAATCCATCTGCGCGCCGGGCGATCTCATCTGTGACTCGCCGACGATCGTCAATCCGCTGGCGGCGGTGTCGAAACTGGCGAACGCGGCGTCGAACCCCATCCACGCGATGTATGCGACGACGCGCTACTGGGAGAACGACGGCCAGACCGCGACCCAGTGGATGTACGACTGGTCCAAGGACCTCATCCAGGACGCGCCCGCGCCCAAGCACAACTGACCTTGGCTCGCCCGTCCGGACGACACCGGCCGGGCACCACCGATGCACCACCGGTCCCATCGTCGAACCAACCGGCCGGTAACCTCGTCTGGCGGCGTCGGCCGATTCGTTTGGCGGTGCCGTCACGCTGCATTAACGTGTTGGGCTGGCCCGAGGAACACCGCGGACGCCGGAGGGCGCGCACGCGCCCTCACCCATCCGGCGATCACGACGAGAGGACAGCGATGACGCAACCCCCGAGCGATGCCGGTGGTGCCTCCTCCGGTTTGCGGAAGTTCCGCTTCGGCGCGGGTGGTGAGGGCAACAAGGACGAGGGCGGTGCCCGCAAGTTCGTCAAGCTCGCGCAGACCGCCGAGGAGTACGGCTACGACACCTTCGCGGTGCCCGACCATCTCGGCAACCAGGTCGGCCCGCTCGCGGCGCTGGGCGCGCTGACGCAGGCGACGAGCACGATCCGCCTGGCCACCTCGGTGCTCGCCAACGGCTGGCGCCACCCGGCCCTGCTCGCCAAGGAGGCCAACACGATCGACGTCCTGAGCAAGGGACGTCTCGAGTTGGGCATCGGCGCCGGCTGGATGAAGGAAGAGTTCGACAAGGCCGGGATCGAGTTCGAGTCGCCCGGTGTGCGCATCCGTCGCCTCGATGAGGCGCTGACGGTCCTCGACGGCCTGATGCGTGGCGAGACGGTGAACTTCGACGGCGAGTTCTACCAGATCAACGGCCTCGAGGGCAGTCCTCGGCCGAGGCAGGGACCGCGTCCGCCGATCGCCGTGGGCGGCGGTGGACCCAAGATGCTGGCCCTGGCCGCCAAGCACGCCGACATCATCTCCGTTGCTCCCGGCACCACCACCGACGGCAAGATGAAGCTGTCCGACATGACCATCGCCAAGACCACCGAACGCGTCGACCGCATCCGTGAGGCCGCCGGCGACCGGTTCGACGATCTCGAGCTGAACTGGACGATCGCCGTCATCGTCATCACCGACGACCGGGTCGCCACCGCCGAGATGGCGTTGAAGGCCCTCGAACAGGGCTATCCGCCGAACATCGCGCACGACACGGAGTTCACCGTCGACGACGTGCTGACCTCGCCGTACATCGCGATCGGCAGCTTCGACGAGATCGCCGACCAGATTCGGGAGGTGCGTCGCCGTACCACCATGTCCTACGTCGGGGTCTTCCCGACGCAGATGGATGCATTTGCGCCCGTGCTGGCGCAATTGAAGGGGGAGTAGGATGGCCGACGGTCTCGCGACTCAACAGCGAGGTGACGGGTCGGTGAACCCGGGGGTGCGCGTCGAGGGGCGACGCGCACTCATGCGAAACCGAGCATGACGAACGCGAGTTTTTTCGTTGGGTAACTGGACGTGCGCTACCGTATCCCGCGGTCGGCACAGGACGTGGACGGCAGGACTGCGTGGTGGTGTCGCCAAGACCTCGCCGGAGATCTGCGCCCGCGTGGGGGAGTCCACGAGGGGGCACAGGAGTAATGAATGCTGAGTACTGAACTCGAAGACTTTCTCGATGAGACCGGGAACATCTCTTTCAGCGAGGAAGCGACCCTGGTCGACTACGTCGAGCAGAACGTCCGCGAGCAGGCCGACACACTGGCCTACCGGTTCATCGACTACAGCCGTGAGCGCGACGGGGAGCCGCAGGATCTGACGTGGGCGCAGTTCGGTAAGCGGCTGCGCGCGGTGGCGGCGCGTCTGCAGCAGGTCACGAAGCCGGGCGACCGTGTGGCGATTCTCGCGCCCCAGTCGCTCGAGTACGTGATCGGGTTCTTCGCGGCGCTCTATGCCAGCAACGTCGCGGTGCCGCTGTTCTCCCCGGACGAGCCCGGCCACACCGACCGTCTGCACGCGGTCCTCGACGACTGCCGGCCGACCGCGATCCTGACCTCGACGAAGTCCGCCGAGGCGGTCCGCGATTTCTTCGCGCCGCTGCCGGCCAAGGAGCGCCCGCGCGTCATCGCCGTCGACGCGGTGCCGGATTCGGTGGGGTCGAGCTGGGTGGCACCGGTCGCCGGTCAGGACCACAACAAGGACACCGTGGCCTACCTGCAGTACACGTCGGGTTCGACGCGTGTCCCCGCAGGCGTGGAGATCACCTATCAGGCGGTCGCCGCCAACGTGCTGCAGATCTCCGACACCATCGGCATCGACCGGAAGGCCCGCGGCGTCACCTGGTTGCCCATGTTCCACGACATGGGCCTGCTGACCGTGATCCTGCCCGCACTCGGCGGTCGGTACATCACGATCATGAGCCCGCAGGCGTTCGTGCGTCGTCCGGGTCGCTGGATCAAGGAGCTGGCCGCGGCCGCCGACGGCGCCGAGACCTTCGCCGCCGCGCCCAACTTCGCCTTCGAGCACGCCGCCGCGCGCGGTCTGCCGAAGGACGGCGAGGAGCTGGATCTCTCGAACGTCATCGGCCTGATCAACGGCTCCGAGCCGGTGACCGTCAGTTCGATGAAGAAGTTCAACGAGGCGTTCGCGCCCTACGGTCTGCCGAAGACGGCCATCAAGCCCTGTTACGGCATGGCCGAGGCCACGTTGTTCGTGTCGGCGACGCAGCGCGAGAACGAGGCGAAGATCGTCTACGTCGACCGCGACGACCTCAACGCCGGCAGCTTCACCCTCGTCGACGCCGATGCACCCAACGCGGTCGCACAGGTGTCCTGCGGCCAGGTCGCGGTGAGCCAGTGGGCCACCATCGTCGACGCCGAGACGGCGACCGAACAACCCGACGGCCACGTCGGTGAGATCTGGCTGCACGGGCTGAACATCGGCGCCGGCTACTGGAACAAGCCGGACGAGACGGTGGAGACGTT
This sequence comes from Gordonia sp. McavH-238-E, assembly GCF_022348225.1. Classification (NCBI taxonomy): domain Bacteria; kingdom Bacillati; phylum Actinomycetota; class Actinomycetes; order Mycobacteriales; family Gordoniaceae; genus Gordonia; species Gordonia sp. McavH-238-E. Next base: position 7,896 of record NZ_JAKRFE010000032.1, on the reverse strand, counting down.
CCACAACAAGCTGGTCACCCCGCTCCCCGAGAACAGCCACGCCGAGGGTGCGCCCGCGGACGCGATCTGGATGCGGACCGGCGACTTCGGCGTCTGGCTCGACGGCGAGCTCTACATCACCGGGCGCGTCAAGGACCTGGTGATCGTCGACGGCCGCAACCACTACCCGCAGGACCTCGAGTACAGCGCGCAGGAGGCCAGCGACGCACTGCGCCCTGGCTTCGTCGCGGCGTTCTCGGTGCCCGCGAACCAGTTGCCCGGTGAGGTGTTCGAGTTCGCCGGCAGCGGCCTGAAGCCGGACGCCGATGACGCGTCCGAGCAGCTGGTCATCGTCGCCGAGCGCGGACCCGGTCGTAAGGCCGACCCGCAGGAGGTCGCCGACACCGTGCGTGCCGCGGTCGCCCAGCGTCATGGAGTGATGGTCCGCGACGTCCTCCTGGTGCCGGCCGGCTCGATCCCGCGCACGTCGTCGGGCAAGATCGCCCGTCGCGCGACGCGTGCTGCCTACATCGACGGCAGCCTCCGGGGCGGCTACAAGCAGACGGCGTTCCCGGACGCCGAGTAGCGATCCTGCGGACCCGGGCGGGGTGAGTGCGTCGAGTTGCCGCGCCCGGACACCCCGCGGGCTCATAATGCACCCGGCACCAGTTCAGGTGCCCCGAGATCAGTAGTCTGGAAGCGATGTCTGAACTGAATACCGACGAGGCCCGCACCATCGATTCCGCCGCGTCCGGCACCGACGGTGAGACCGCCGGTGACCTCACCGTCGACCAGCTTCGTGACTGGCTGCGCGAGTGGGTGTCGCAGGCCACCGGGCTCCCCGTCGAGCAGATCGCCGTCGACCGTCCCATGGAGGAACTCGGTCTCTCGTCCCGCGATGCGGTGGCGCTCGCCGCCGACGTCGAGGACAAGACCGGGGTCATCCTCACCGCGACGGTTGTCTACAACCACCCCACGATCGCGACGCTCGCGCAGCGGATCATCGAGGGTGACCCGGACGAGGGCCTCGACGGCGACGCGGACACCTTCTGGCAGCGCGAGCGCAGCGCCGAGGACGACATCGCGATCGTCGGACTCTCGACGCGGTTCCCGAAGTCGGGTACCACGCCCGAGTCCACCTGGGAGGCGCTGCTCGGTGGTGTCGACGGCATCTCCGAGCTGCCCGAGGACCGCTGGACCGAGTTCAAGGCCGATCCGCGTCTGGCCGAGGTGCTCGAGAACGCCAACACCCACGGCGGCTACCTCGACGACGTCCGGACGTTCGACGCCGACTTCTTCCAGATGAGTCCGCGCGAGGCCGAGATGGTCGACCCGCAGCAGCGGCTGGCGCTCGAACTGACCTGGGAGGCACTCGAACACGCGCACATCCCACCCAGCGACCTGAAGGGCGCGCCGGTCGGTGTGTTCATCGGGACGTCGACCAACGACTATCAGCTGCTGGCGACCCTCGGCCTGGGCGAGGGCGCCCAGGACACCGCGGCGTACGCGCTCACCGGTACGTCGACCGCGATCGTCGCCAACCGCGTCTCCTACTTCTACGACTTCCGCGGTCCGTCGGTCGCGCTGGACACCGCGTGCTCGTCGTCCCTGGTCGCCGTCCACCAGGCCGTCCGCAGCCTGCGCACCGGCGAATCCGAGGTCGCCCTCGCGGGCGGCGTCAACATGATCATCAACCCGGCCGCCAGCCTCGGCTTCGACAGCATCGGGGCGCAGGCGAAAGACGGTCACATCAAGGCCTTCTCGGCCGACGCCGACGGGATGATCCGCGCCGAGGGCGGCGGTCTCCTCGTTCTCAAGCGGATGTCCGATGCCCGGCGCGACGGCGACCGGGTCCTGGCGGTCATCGCCGGGTCCGCGGTCAACTCCGACGGCCGTTCGAACGGTCTGCCCGCCCCCAACCCGGAGGCGCAGGTCGATGTGCTCCGGAGTGCGTACACCGACGCCGCGATCGACCCGCGCTCGGTGGACTACGTCGAGGCGCACGGCACCGGCACCATCCTCGGTGACCCCATCGAGGCCGACGCGCTGGGTCGCGTCGTCGGCAAGGGCCGTGCCCCCGAACAGCCGATGTTGCTGGGATCGGTCAAGACGAACTACGGCCACATGGAGTCGGCCGCCGGTGCCGGCGCTCTCGCCAAGGTCGTCCTGGCGATGCAGCACGGCGTCATCCCGGCCTCGCGGAACTACACCGGGCCCAACCCGTACATCCAGTTCGACGCGACCAACCTGAAGGTCATCCCGGAGAACACCGAATGGCCGCGCTACTCCGGCCACGCCGTCGCCGGTGTCTCCGGGTTCGGCTTCGGCGGCACCAACGCGCACGTCGTCGTGCGCGAGGTGCGGCCCGAGGACCTGGCTCCCGAGACCGCCCCGGCGGAATCGGCCGCGGCCGCCGAACTCCCGGCGACGTCGGCGCTCCCCGGTGAACCTTCGCTGGACGATGGCGAGGACGAGTTCCTGACCGAGGCCGAGCGCGCCGTGCTCGCCGCGCAGGCGAAGAACATCGATCCGGTGGTCGAGGAGACCGCACCCGACCCCGCCGCCGGCTTCGCGCCGTGCGCGGTCGAGGGTTCGGTTGTGCCGCTGGTTATCTCGGGATTCCTGCCGTCGCGCCGACGCAAGGCCGCCGCGGACCTGCTCGAGTGGCTCGAGTCCGACGCCGGCCGGTCGACACCGCTCGCCGACATCGGACGCGCACTGGCCCACCGCAACCACGGGCGCTCGCGCGCGGTCGTCATGGCCCGCACCCACGACGACGCGCTCACCGGTGTTCGCGCGATCGCCGACGGGAAGAGCAATCCGATTGTCTACTCGTCGGATTCGCCCGATGCGGCGTCGGCCGTCTGGTTGCTGTCGGGCTTCGGTTCGCAGCACCGCAAGATGGCCAAGCAGCTCTACACCGAGAACCCGATCTTCGCGAAGTACGTCGACCGTGTCGACGAACTGGTCCAGAACGAGTTGGGCTACTCGATCGCGGAGATGTTCGTCGACGACGAGCAGACCTACGGCATCGAGCAGAGCCAGGTCGGGATCTACACGATCCAGGTCGCGCTGGCCGACACTCTCCGCCATCACGGTGCGGAACCCGGTGTGCTCGTGCCGCATTCGATGGGCGAAGCCTCCGCGGCGTACATCAGCGGCGGACTCTCCCTGGCGGACGCCACGCGCGTCATCTGCCAGCGCTCCCGCCTGATGGGTGAGGGCGAGTCGATGCTGCAGGGCGACGACATCCGGCTGATGGCCCTGGTCGAGTACAGCGCCGAGGACATCAACGACGTCCTGGTTGACTACCCCGACCTCGAGATCTGCGTCTACGCCGCGCCGACCCATACGGTCATCGGCGGGCCGGAGTCGCAGGTCGACGCCATCGTCGAACGGGCCGAGAAAGAGGGCAAGCTCGGGCGGAAACTGGCGACAAAGGGTGCCAGCCACACCTCCCAGATGGACCCGCTGCTGGGCGAACTCGCCTACGAACTCACCGGAATCGAGCCGCTGCGCCCCACCACCGGCTTCTACAGCTCGGTCGACCGCGAGGTGTTCTACCGCGCCGGTCACGAGCCCGTGCACACCATCGACTACTTCACCAAGGGATTGCGCCACAGCGTGTGGTTCAGCCAGGCGATCGCGAAGTCGGTGGAGAACGGGCACCGCACCTTCCTCGAACTCTCGCCGAATCCGGCCGTGCTGATCTCCGTTGCGGCGGTGACGTTCTCGGCCGGGCTGCACGACGCCGAGCTGATCGAGACCCTGCGGCGCAAGGAAGACGAGAGTTTCGGTCTCGTCAACGCGTTGATGAAGCTCTACGTCCACGGCCATCCCGTCGACGTCGGATCTCTCTTCGGCACCGGTGACCACGGGGCGATCCCGCGTACCCGGTTCGAGCGCAAGGACTTCTGGCTCACCGCCAACATCTCCTCAGGTGGCTCGGCCGGCAAGGTCCCGGGGTCGCACGTGGCGCTGCCCGACGGCCGGCACGCGTGGGAGGTCAACGCCTCGGCGGTCACCGACCCACGTGCCCTGGTCCATGCGGCGGCCGGGCAGGTGCTCGCCAACGCCGGCGTCGGCGCGTCCGTGACCCACGCGGAGGTCCCGAAGACCGGAACCGTCACCACGACGCTGAGTCCGCATCCCGGCGGCGGCTCGGTCACGGTCCATGCCCGCCCGGATGCCACCGCCGCGGACAAGAACTTCCGGTTGCTGTTCGAGGCGGTCGTCACCGGCGACCCCGACGCATCCGCCGAGAACGCCCCGGCCGAGCCGGTGCAGACCGGTGCCGCGGTCTTCGCCGATGACAAGGTCGTCGTCGAGGACGAGGTCGTCGACGACATCGGCAACAAGTGGAGCCCGGAATCCGGTGAGACGGTGGGTGATCGGCTCGCGATCATCGTCGGCGAGTCCATGGGTTACGACCCCGAGGACCTGCCGCGCGAGATCCCGCTGATCGAGCTCGGTCTCGACTCGCTGATGGCGGTGCGCATCAAGAACCGCGTCGAGTACGAATTCGACATCCCGCAGCTCCAGCTGCAGGCGATGCGCCAGGCGAATCTGGCCGACGTGCAGAAATTCGTCGAGTTCGCGGTCACCCACCGCGACCAGCTCGACGATCTCGCCCAGGCCGGCGACGGCGGCGAGCTCGACACCGCGGCCCTCAACGCCTATATCGACGAGCAGAACTCGAAGGACGAGCCCGCCGAGCAGTCGCCGGAGCGCAAGCTCGAGGTCGCCGAGGACGCCGCCGACGTCGAGGCGGCGGTCGCCGACTCCCCGGCGCAGACGCCGACTGTGCCCGAGGAGGCCCCGACGGCAGCGCCGAGTCAGGCAGCACCGCAGGCGACCACGGACATCACATCGCAGCGGGCCGTCGCCGAGGCCGCCGGTTCGGACGTGCCGCCGCGAGATGCCGCCGAGCGCTTGACCTTCGGCACGTATGCGGTGGTCACCAAGGCCTCGGCCGGTGGCATCTTCAACAAGCTGCCGGTCCTGTCCGAGGACGTCGCCCAGCAGCTCACCGACCGGTTGAACGAGCGCACCGGAGGCGACATCGACGTCGAGGACATCCTCGACTCGGAGACGATCGAGGAGATGTCGAACTACGTTCGTGAGCACCTCGACGCCGGCGCGTCCACCGACGGTTTCCTGCGCTACCTGCGTCTGGTCCCGGACAGCAAGAAGGTCTACGACCCGTCTGCCGGCGACCCGACCCCGATCCTGCTGTTCCATCCCGCGGGCGGCAACACGTCGGCGTACGAGGCGCTCCTCAAGCGTCTGCCCGAGGACCGGCCGGTCATCGGGTTCGATCGTGGGATCGAGGGGACGATCGAAGAGCGTGTGCGCGAATACCTTCCGCGCCTGCGCGAGCTGCAGCCACATGGTCCGTACGTGCTGGTCGGCTGGTCGTTCGGTGGCGCCCTGGCCTATGGGGTCGCGCAGCTCCTGCGCGAAGCCGGCGAAGAGGTGGCCTTCGTCGGTCTGATCGACGTGGTGCGTCCCCGCGCGGACATGACCGAGACCCCGGACAGCAAGCGGGCGCGGCTCGAGCGCTGGAAGGAGTTCGCGATCCGCAACTACGATCTCGACCCCGATGTGCCGATCCCGATGGATCGTCTCGTCGAGGCCGACGACGAGGGGCAGTTCGCGATCATCATGGAGATGATGTCGATGTCGGGCACCAAGATCCCCGGCGGCATCATCGAGCACCAGCGGACCTCGTTCATCGAGAACCGGGTGCTGAGCAGCATCGCCCCCGAACCCTATGACGGCAAGGTCGTCCTCTACCGGGCCGACAAGATGCACGCCGGGGCCATCGAACTCGAGCCGCAATGGGCTGAGATCGACGAGGACGGTCGCTGGGGCGAGGTGGTCGACGACCTGGAGATCATCCATGTCGGCGGCGACCACCTGTCGATCGTCGACGAGCCGTACATCGGCCGGATCGGTAGCGATCTGGCCGCGCGGCTCGGGCGGATCGACGAGAAGTAGCGTCACTTGTTGCTCATCGGAAACAGCGGTTGCGTAGAAAGTGAGACACCGTGACTGACACCACCGCAGGCAAGCTCGCCGACCTTCGCCAGAAGCTGGAGGCCGCCCGGGAACCGGGAGGCGAGAAGGCGCTCGCGAAACGCGCCGCGAAGGGGATCTGCTCTCCCCGTGAGCGTCTGAACATGCTCTTCGATCCCGGCACCTTCGTCGAGATCGGCGCGCTGGCGAAGATGCCGGGTGCGGCCGAGAGTGGTTACGGCGACGGTGTGGTCACCGGACACGGTCTGGTGCACGGCCGCCCGGTCGCGGCGTTCTCGCACGACCAGTCGGTCTTCGGCGGAACCGTCGGTGAGATGTTCGGCCGCAAGGTCGCCTCGCTGATGGAGTGGGCAGGCAAGATCGGCTGTCCCATGGTCGGTATCAACGACTCGGCCGGAGCGCGGATCCAGGACGCCGTGACCTCACTCGCGTGGTACGCCGAGATGGGTCGTCGCAACGACCTGCTCTCCGGTCTCGCGCCGCAGATCTCGGTGATCCTCGGCAAGTGTGCCGGCGGCGCGGTGTACACCCCGGCGAACACCGACATCCTGGTGGCCGTCGAGGACAAGTCGTACATGTTCGTCACCGGACCCGATGTGCTGAAACAGGTCAACGGCGAGGAGATCTCGGCCGAGGACCTCGGCAGCGCGCACAACCAGGCGCGTTGGGGCAACATCCATCACGTCGCCGTCGACGAGAAGTCCGCGTTCGACTGGGTCCGCGAGTACCTGCAGTACATGCCGTCGAGCGCCTACGAGCGCCCGCCGGTGATCAACCCGGGTCTCGAGCCGGAGATCACCGAGTCGGACCTGTCGCTCAACGACTTCATGCCCGACAACGACAACGCCGGGTACGACATGCACGACATCATCATCAAGCTGTTCGACGACGGCGCTTTCCATGAGGTCGGCGAGTTGTTCGCGCCCAACATCATCACCGGGTATGCCCGCGTGGACGGCCGTTCGGTCGGTGTGGTCGCCAATCAGCCGAGCGTGATGTCGGGTGTGCTGGACACCGATTCGTCGGAGAAGGCGACACGCTTCGTGCGCATCTGCAACGCCTTCAGCATCCCGCTGGTGTTCCTGGTGGACACCCCGGGCATCCTCCCAGGCCTCGCCGAGGAGCAGAAGGGCACCATCCGACGCTCCGGTCGCTTCCTCTACGCCTACGTCGAGGCCGATGTGCCCAAGGTGACCGTCGTGCTGCGCAAGGCCTACGGCGGCGCCTACGCGGTGATGGGCAGCAAGCACCTCGGTGCCGACGTCAACTTCGCCTGGCCCACCGCCAAGATCGCGGTCATGGGCGCCGAATCGGCGGCCGCCGTGCTGACCCGACGTCAGACCGAAGGTCTCTCGGCCGCCGAGGCAGACAAGATCCGTCGCGAGTTCATCGACTTCTACAACACGATGATGGCCACCCCGTACCTTGCCGCCGAGCGCGGGTACGTCGATGCCGTCATCGAACCCGCCGAGACCCGGCTGCAGCTTCGAAAGGCGTTGGCGCAGTTGCGCGACAAGGAGGTCCTCAAGACCCCGCGCAAGCACTTCCTGATGCCGATCTGACCGTCGTCCTGGATGGTCGAGGGCAACTCGTTTCCGCTCCCTGATCCGAAGAAGCGCACTGCTCCCTGAGCTCAGAGAACGACAGACCCCCCATCGCTCCCTGAGCTCAGAGAACGACAGACCCCCCATCGCTCCCTGATCTCAGAGAACGACAGACCCCCCCATCGCTCCCTGAGGTGCGAGGAGCGCAAGCGACGAGATGGTCCTATAGATTGTCAAGCGCTCCGAGGTCGGTGGTGAAGGCTTTGTAGAGTTCGCGGGCGACGTAGCGTTTGAGGCATCGGATGATTTCCTTCTTCGTTTTCTCGTTGCCGCG
>NZ_JAKRFE010000031.1:0-17426 GCF_022348225.1 Gordonia sp. McavH-238-E | reverse complement strand
ATCTCGTCGCGCTTCACATGCCATCCGGGTGGCCCGGTCCTTGAGTTCCTCACTGTACTTGCGTGGTGCTGCCATGCTCTCCATCCTTCACAGGTTCGAGAGCCTCCGACAGACCCGGGGCGGTTCAACCACCAGCCAGCCGCGTACCAAGGTCAGTGCAGCTAGCGTTTGAATTAGGACGCAACTCATCTATCACGGGCGACGGTGCTGCGTCATGCTTATGCCCCTCCTACCTGTTGACGGAATGGTCGGGATATTCAGCGACCGACGCTTGTCAGATCCCCATGGGTCCGTCCGCGTGACTTTTGCGATGGTCAAGGGGCGAGCCGGAAACGGTCGATGTCACCCGGCCACCAGCTCGCAGTGCCCAGCAGCACCGCTAGCGCCGGGACTACTAAGGTCCGCACCAGGAACGTGTCGAGCAGCAAACCGACACCGATGATGAACCCGATTTGCACCATCACATCGATGGACCCGACCATCAGCCCAAACATGCTGGCCGCGAATATCAAGCCAGCCGAGGTGATGACCGACCCGGTGTAAGCGACGGTACGCATTACGCCGACCCGCACGCTCCACCTCGTTTCCTCTCTCAGCCGTGACACCAGCAGCATGTTGTAGTCGGCGCCCACCGCCACCAAGACAATGAACGACACCAGTGGCACGGGCCAGGCGATCCCGGCACCGAGGATGTGTTGAAGTACGAGCACACCAATACCGAGAGCCGCCATGTAGTTCAAGACGACGGTTGCAAGGAGATAGACAGGTGCAACGACGGCCCGCAACAGCAGCATCAGGATCAGACCCACGATGAGAAGGGTGGCTATGCCGAGCAGTTTGAAATCGTACGACAACAGTCGCTGGACGTCGGCATTGATCGCAGGAAAGCCCGCAACAGAAGCACGTCCGCCCTCCAGAGTGGTGTTCGGCATCGCGTTCTCGGCGACGCTGGACAGCTCGTTCGCCAGCGTCATTGCATCGGCAGAGTATGGGTCGTAGGCGGTCTGTACCGCATAGCGCACGGTTTTCCCGTCGGACGAGATGAACTGTCGAGCGACCTGACTGAACTGCTGGTCCTTGAACGCATCCGCGGGGAGATAGAAGCCGGTTGCCGAGTCAGAATCGCCGACCTCCCGTGCGGGAGCCCGAAGCTGTGCGGCGACCTGTGCCAGTCCACTGAGTAGCTGAAGGTTGCTGTCCACCAGAGCACCGACTCCGTTCGACAACTGACGCGCGCCGTCGGCAAGTGCGCCGACGCCGGATTCGAGTTGCGAGAGCCTGTTCCCGAGGTCCTGTCCGCCGATGGCTTGTAGTGCAGAATCCAGCGTTTGAAGAGAACGCTGCAGCTGTGCAATGTTGGTCGAGCCTGGCGCACTCACGCGGCCGAGCTGCGCGGCAAAGTCAGCCACCCTCCCAAGCGACTGATCATCCGCGAGTGCCCGGATGTCGGCCATTTGCGCGCGCAGTGCCGAGCACTGCGCGATCTGCTGGCACCACGGATTGTCTAACGCGGACAACGCCGGCGCGACCGCATCTGCCGCAGACTGGGCCCGACGTGCGAGTTGAGACAGCTCGGGCGCTTGCTTGGAAAACTGTCTAAGCCTTGGGGCAGCGTTCGCCAGTTGGTTCACAAGCGGCCGATACTCGTCGAGCTGCGGGCCAAATGACGACACCTCGTCGAGCAACCCCGACAGCGGAGCGAGGTTGGAGGATATCTGGTCTTCTAACAGTGCCAGGCCTCCGGCGAGCTGCTCTGACCCCGTCTTCAGGACGGCCAGATCACCCTTGCGGGCCTGTCCATCACCGGTCTCCTCGGTGATCTTGGTACCGATCTGATCATTCTGCCAAGATAATTGCGCCTGCTCTAGCTTCTCACCGGTCGGCCGCGTCACGCCAATGACCCTGGTCACGCCGGGAATCTGCGCGACGCGGGAGGCTAGCTGGTCGAGGTCGGCAAGGCCTTGAGCCGTGCGCATGTCGTTCTCGGACTCCACCACCAAGAATTCTGAGATGATGATGTCTTTCGGGAAGTGGCGGTTGAGAAGCGCGTATCCTTCGTTGCTCCCTGTGTCAGGTGGCTGCCCCTCGCGATCGTCGTAGGTGATCTGAATTGTTGCGGCGACCATGGCGAGGCCGATCAACACGACCACACTGATCGCGAGCAGAGGGACCGGCCGCCGGATAACCATGACTCCGACTCTTCTCCAGTAATCCCGCGTCAGGTCACGGCGGGGAAGGCCGGCGCCTTTCTTGGCAGCGAAAGAGAGTACGAGGGGCAGCAATGTCACCGTCGCCAAGAATGCGAAAGCTATGGCGATTGCGCAGGCCGGACCCAAAGTGTTAAACACACTGAGCTTGGCGAAGGCCATAGCCAGGAACGCTAGGGCCACAGTGCCCGCCGACGCTAGAACCACGCGGCCGATAGTTGCATTCGCGTGGGCGATAGCGACATCAGGAGAGTAACCCGCTCGAATACCTTCATGATAGCGGCTGATGAGGAACACCGAATAGTCAACTCCGGCACCAAAGATGATGACGGTCATGAACATTGACGTGAACTGGGATACCGGCATGCCCAGCTCGCCCAGTCCAGATAGAACTCCGCGACCCACAGCCAAGCTCATGCCCACGACAAGCAGCGGCATCAGCGCGGTGAAGACCGAACGATAGACGATCAGGAGGATCACGGCGATCAGCAGCACGGTGGCAACAGTGATCAGGACCAGATCCGACTCGCCCACGGCGAGTTGGTCGCTAAAGGTCGCGGGCGGGCCTGTCACACGGACTGTCGTCCCACTGTCACGAAAGATACTCTCAGCGATCTCACGCACCGCTGCGACCGCCTCCGCGGTATCGGGTCCCCCGAGTGTGCCGGCCACTCCCACGGGCAGATACCAGGCTTGCTTGTCTTTGCTGAGAGCCTGACTTGCGGTGAGGGGATCGCTCAGCAGGTCCCGGACAGCGATGACGTGCCTGTCGTCCGCCCGCAGGGTGTCGACAAGCACGTGATATCGATCGCGGGTGTTGTCGGACAGGCCTGCACTGTTCTCCATCACAACGAATACTGTGGTCTTGGCGCCGCGCTCGTCGAAAGATGCACCCATACGGTCCAAGGTCTGAAAAGACGGGACTCCGGCCGGGATCGGATCCACAGATTGTTCCCGTATCACTGACTCCAGTTGAGGAAAGAGAAGGCCTAAGCCGATGGCGGCGCCGAGCCAGACCAGCGTCACAATTCCCTTGCGGCGGAGGGTAAACCATGCAACCCGCTCAAGGGTCGGACTGTACTCGCCGAGTTTCTCGCCCCCTCTCGACGGGCGGGTTCGAATGGGAGACGAACTCACCATGTGCAATATCCTCTCGACCTGAAGTGGGCGACCCAATCGTGCGGACCCGTTTCGCGAATGTCCGTGCGGCGGTGGATGGTTGTCACTTGTGGTGGTGCTCGACCATGTTCTCGACTTCCTCGAGAGTGGTGGGCAGGTGGTATGGCGGAGTGCTCTTGCCTGAGATGCGGTATCGGCCCCAGAAGTCGGGATCCCCGACGACACACTCCGCTCGGCCCTCGGGGGTCGTAAATACAGCGATCGCGCGGGCGCCTTTCAGGAGCCCGTCGAGCTCATCATTCTTCTGAATCCGGCCATACCAGGTGTACAGGCCGTTCAGCGGCTGGAAATAGCCTTTGATCTTCGCTTCGACATGGATCTCCGCCCCGCGGCACACCAGGGTTCCTTCGCCGGAGTAGTCGAGGTCATGGTCGTCAGACATGCAGTCCTACCTTCTTCGCACTGAGCGTTGACAAATATCGCAGTTCGTGGATACTAGCAGTACCAGATACTATGAGTAATGGGTACTGGGCGCCAGGCCCCGACTCCCAGCCTTGAACGACCGAGGAGAAGACATGACCGTGCAGGATGTCCAGATGAACCCCGACTTTTCGAAGGAGGGCATGGCTCGGGTGAACGGGCGTAAGCCCGTCGACATGGAACGATCTGCGGGTCGATTGCTGCGGTCTTCCGCGGAGAAGTTCTACGACGCGGAGATCGACATCGACTGGGAGTCGCCCTGGGAGGAAGGCAAGTGCTTTCTGCCAGAGCATCGAGTGTCGCTATACGGCACCAGGCTGTGGGACAAGATGACTGAGGAGCAGCGTCGCGAGTTGGGGCGCCATGAGATCGTGAGCATCCTCAGTTTCGGCATCTACGCAGAGAATCTGTTGAGTTCAGCGCTTCTGCGCATGTCGGCGAAGGGGGCTTTAACCGATCAGAAGTCTCTATACGCGTTGACAGAGATCGGCGATGAGTCCCGCCATTCCACTATGTTCGCGCGCCTCATCAACAAGACGGGCGTGCCCCCCTACAAGCTTCCTAAGGGCTTCTTGAGCTTCGCGAAGATCCTGCATTTCGTCCCTCTCGGGCCGTCGGTGTCTGGAGCTACGCTGTTGATCGAGGAAATCCTGGACCGCGCCCAGCGCGAGGCGATGAACGACCCCAGTATGCAGCCTCAGCTTCGCCAGCTCATGAAGATCCACGTCCTTGAGGAAGCCCGTCACATTACCTTTGCGCGACTGGAGATGATCGAAGGCATGCAGCGTCGTCGTAAGGCGACGCGCGCTTGGCACCGAGGGGTGCTTGCCGTCATCGCGAACCTGGCGTACCCGCTGCTCATTAATCCGAAAGTGTACCCCGCAGTGGGAATTAGTCGCTGGCGTGGCGTGTGGGCGCAGCAGACCAGCCCAAACTATCGGACCAACCTGCAATTTATGTCGGAGCCCATGATTCGGTTCTTCCATGAGGCGGGAATGTTGGAAGGCAAGTTCACAATGGCCATGTGGCGTGCGACGCGGAGCCTTCCCGACGATCTTCGCTGATCTCCGTTCACGCGGCCGAGCCGTCGTGATCGACATCAGTTAGACCTGTGCGGAGCATTCTCGATGGCTTCGCGATCACTTCCGCCTCAACAGATCACCTGCCGCCACTGTGCGCAGGTGATGTGTTGTGCGATCCAACCTACGAGGGAGAAAGCATAAACATGGCATCATCGACTACCCGGCGCGCCTCGCGCGCAACCGCCAAGACGGATTCAACCAACGACCCGATTTCGACCAAGATTCTGATTATTGGAAGCGGGTTCTCTGGCCTCGGGATGGCCGCGCAGCTTAGACGTCGCGGGTATAGCGATTTTCTGATTCTGGAGAAGGCAAGCTCCGTCGGTGGGACCTGGCGCGACAATACCTATCCGGGCTGTGCATGTGACGTTCCGTCGCTGATGTACTCGTACTCATTCGAGAGTCGAGGTAGCTGGTCGAAGGTGTGGTCGTCACAGCCAGAAATTGAGCGGTATCTACAGGATGTCGCGGATAAGCGTGGCGTGACACAAAAGATTCATTTCGGTCAGAAGTTGGTTTCTGGATACTGGAGCGAGTCGGAGTCGCGGTGGCACCTGCGTACTGAGTCCGGACGTGAGTACATTGCTCAGTTCGTGGTGTCAGGAGTCGGTGCGCTGCATATCCCCAATTTTCCCGAAATTTCGGGGATTGAGGACTTTAAAGGCGAAGCGTTTCACTCCGCACAGTGGGATCATTCGGTGGATCTGGAGGGCAAGCGTGTCGCCGTGATCGGCACTGGTGCCAGCGCTATCCAGTTTGTACCTTTCGTGCAGAAGGAGGCCATGTCCCTCAAGGTCTTCCAGCGAACCCCTGCCTGGGTCCTACCCCGCAAGAATTTCTCCGTTCCGCCGGCCCTGCGGACTCTTCTGAGTAAACTCCCGATTGCACGTCGTATCGCCAGGTGGTCGGTGTACTGGGGTGCGGAGAGCCTGGCCTTCGGCCTCAACGGTCACTCTAACCTCATGCGGCCAATTGAAAAGGTCGCTCGGTGGAACATTGAACGCTCCATCTCTGATCCGGCATTGCGCAAGAAACTGACCCCGTCGTATCGTATCGGCTGTAAGCGGATTCTGGGGTCAAACGACTATTACCCGGCGCTTGCGGCACCTAACACCACTGTCATCAGCGATCGGATTGAGAAGGTGACCGCTGATTCCATCATTTCTTCAGACGGTGTCGAGCATCTCGTGGACGTTATAATTTATGCGACCGGTTTTCACGTGACTGATGGTTTCGATCAGCTCGCCCTGAAAGGTGCCACTGGCGAGGATCTCCCGTCCCACTGGCATCAGACGGGGATTAACACGCACCTGGGCATCACGACCGAGGGTTTTCCCAACCTGTTTTTCCTCCTCGGACCCAACACGGGCCTCGGCCACAACTCAGTGGTGTTCATGATCGAGCAACAGATCAAATACATCATGAAGGCCATCGACACAGTAGAAAGCCGAGGCGCTGAGAAGGTTGACGTACGCCCGTCCGTGCAAGAACAGTTCAACACCGACATCCAGCGGAAGCTGGCCAAGGGAGTGTGGACCAACGGCGGCTGCACGAGTTGGTATCTCGACTCGCAGGGCGTCAACCGGACCGTGTGGCCGGGCTTCACATGGCAGTACTGGCGCGCCACGAAAGATTTCGAGCCCGCCGAGTACGACATCGCCTGAGCCCGAACGCACGGAGAGACACGATTCGAAGAGATGGTGGGACGACGGTGAGCAGTTCTAATCGGCATGACTATACCGGCAAGGTGGCAGTGATCACCGGTGCCGCGTCAGGGATCGGTCGGTCTCTGGCACTCCAGTTGGCGGAGCGAGGTGCCGCACTGGCACTGTCCGACATTGATGAGATGCACTTGAAGGAGACTGCAGAACTTTGCCGCACCACGCATGGGGCAACGGTAACCGCCGCCGTACTAGACGTTGCGGACCGCGCTGCTTTTCAGGACTATGCCGACGGAGTGCGGTCAGAGTCGGGCCACGTCGACATGGTGTTCAACAACGCCGGCGTGGCCTTGGGCGTTGACGTGGTCGACATGAGCTGGGAAGACTTCGACTGGCTCATGGGCATCAACTTTGGCGGAGTCGTTAACGGGTCGAAGGCGTTTCTGCCTCACCTGATCGCGTCCGGGGACGGACATCTCATTAACACGTCGAGCGTCTTCGGCTTGATCGGAATCCCCAGCCAAAGCGCCTATAATGCCGCGAAATTCGGCGTCAGAGGCTTCACCGAGGCGCTCCGACAGGAGATGAAAATCAGTCGATACCCGGTCACAGTGACATGTGTGCACCCGGGGGGTGTAAAAACCAACATCGTCAACAATGCCCGAGGCGTTTCCGCCATGGGGGCAGACACCGCGACTGTCGCCTCGCTGTTCGACAGGATCGCACGAAGCACCCCGGATAAAGCAGCGGCGACAATCCTCAAAGGTATGGACAAGAAGAGAGCGCGAGTGCTGATCGGTGCGGACGCCCGCGGTTTCGACTTCGTGGCACGGGTGATCGGTCCCCGCTACCAGGACATCGCGGCGCCACTGACACGAGCGGGTTACGCGGTCGCACGTAGACAGGGGATCCTCAAGTGACCGTCGAACCCGATTCACGTCCGGCTGCCGCGGCGGCCCGCTCACGCACCTTAACCGTCTCGGAAGTGATCCAGGAAACGAAAGACTCCGTTACCATTTCGTTCGAAATCCCCGACGCCATGGTCGAGGAATTCAAGCATACCCCAGGGCAATTCATCACCGTCAAGATCCCATCTGATCGGACCGGTCATGTCGCACGGTGCTACTCATTGAGCAGCTCGCCTCACGTCGACGACTTCCGTCTCGAGATCGGCATCAAGCGGACCGAGAACGGTTACGCATCGAACTGGCTGTGCGATAACGCGATTACGGGAATGGAATTGACCGTCCTCCCGCCGTCAGGGCATTTCACGGCGAAGAATCTCGACGTTGATTTTCTATTCTTCGCAGGAGGAAGTGGGATCACTCCGGTCTTTTCGCTGATTAAGTCGGCACTTGTGTGCGGCGGGGGCGAGGTCACACTATTCTACGCGAACCGCGATGCCGAGTCGATCATGTACGGGGGGCAACTGACGCAGATCGTCTCCGAGTTTCCTGAGCGTTTCACCGTCTTCCATTGGTTGGAGTCGGCTATGGGTA
Organism: Gordonia sp. McavH-238-E; assembly: GCF_022348225.1. Classification (NCBI taxonomy): domain Bacteria; kingdom Bacillati; phylum Actinomycetota; class Actinomycetes; order Mycobacteriales; family Gordoniaceae; genus Gordonia; species Gordonia sp. McavH-238-E. Next base: position 9,378 of record NZ_JAKRFE010000031.1, on the reverse strand, counting down.
TTCCGACGCCTCAGAATGTCGAGTCCGCCATACGTGAGCACCGCGGTGCACAGATCTTCACCTGTGGTCCGGCGCCGTTCATGGATCTGGTGCAGAAGTCGGCGGAGGCCTGCGGTGTCGAGCACTCCTCGGTACATCGAGAAGTCTTCCAGTCACTGACCGGGGATCCGTTCGATACAGCCACGATGCGTCAGCTTGGTGACGACGACGGTGTGGCGACCGCTACGGTCTATCTGAATGGGCAGTCCATCACGACTGAGTGGCCGCGCAACACGCCGTTGCTCGACGTGCTACTGGCCCAAGGCCACAATGCCCCGTACTCCTGCCGAGAAGGAGCCTGCAGCGCGTGTGTATGCAAGCTGGTCGAGGGTGATGTAGAAATGGCCCAGAACCACATCCTCGTTGAGGGTGATGTTGCCGACGGTGAACGGCTCGCATGCCAGGCACTTCCGCTGACGGATTCTGTCACGGTGAGCTTCGATGACCTCTGAGTTTGCGAGTGCGTCGCGAGGATCGCGTGACCTCGAGGTCCTTTCCTCCGACGGGACCAAGTTGTTCGCTCAGGAATTCGGTCCGGGCCGGGATGCTCCGCTCCTAGTCTTTAGTCACGGCTGGGCTTGTCAGGGACGTTTCTGGCGTCCGCAGGTCGAGCAGTTCGCGGCGACGCATCGGGTGGTGGTCTACGACCAACGCGGACACGGGTTGAGCGACCGGGGCCGGGTACCGTTCTCGGCGAAGCTCTTGGCCGATGATATGGAGGCCGTAGTCCGGGCAGTGGCGACTCCCGCCGACAAGGCTGTCGTGGTCGGACACAGCATGGGAGGCATGTCCATCATGAGTTGGGCGGCTGAGTACCCCGCCTCGGTTTCGGAGCTGGCCCGCGGAGTAGTACTGGCAAGCACCGGGCCATCACAGTTGGTGGATCGGTCTACATTGCTCAAGGTTCCCCGACAGCTACGACCGAGACTTGAGCGGGCCTTCGCGGCCAGTCTTGCAGTCGCCGGACCCGAGATGCAGGGGACGCGTTTGTCTCGCCGCCTGATTCGTTACGGAACCCTGGGCCCGGGCGCGACTGCCGAGGTAGTCGACGAGTGCGCCGACATCGTGTTGCGATGCCCACCACAGGTGCGCGGGATGTGGGGTTCAGTGTTGGCGACAATCGACGTCAGTAAGGGGGTTGACTCGCTGGAGGTGCCGGCGACGGTCATCGTAGGTGATGCCGACAGACTGACCCCAGCGACCCATTCAGTGGATCTCGCAGCGCGCCTGGGTCGGAAGGGCGTTCTATTTGAATTCACTCTTCTTGACAAAGTCGGTCACATGTCCAACCTAGAGGCCGTCGAAGACTTCAATTCAGCCGTGGCCAGATTAGACAAATCCGCCTGACGCGGGTCTCGTCGACCCAACCCATGTTCACTGGCTAGTGCGTCACTGGCGCGACAAGTCAGCCATCCTGATAACGTAGGAGGTCATGTCTGTAGTCCGTCGCATCTCCGCGGCCCCGGTGAAAGTGCAGCGACGTGTGCGCGACGCTCGAAGCACGCGCTGGGACGACCACCGCGCCGTCGTCAAAGCTGAACTCGTCGATGCAGCGATACGCGCGATCGAAAAGTTCGGCGATGCCGTGAGCATGGACGATTTTGCGGAAGAGGCTGGTGCGTCGAAGCCTAAGCTCTACCGCCATTTCGGTGACAGGGCTGGGCTCTACTCCGCCGTGGCAGCCCGTCTGGGTTCTATGATGTGGGAGTCAGCGCAGTCAACTCTGCTCTCCGGACAGGCAGACAGCACCGTCGACGAACTTTTCCGTTCAGCGGTGTCCGCATACGTATCCTTGGTTGATGAACATCCAGCGGTCGTCCGTTTCCTCATGACGAACCACATGTTCCAGTACTCTGAGTCCGGCGAGGGTGGGGCCGCAGATCAGCTGAGATCGGCAATGGAGATTATTTCCGACGAGTTCGCTCGTGGCCTCCGAGAGGTCGATGCCGAGGAGTCCCCCGTCGCCGTAGCAGTAGCCTCCATTCTGGGGGCTGGCCTATCAGCGACCCAGTGGTGGATCGATCACGGTCGGCAGAATGGAATGAGCAGGGACATGTTTGCCGCGCACCTGTGCCAGACCTCGTGGGGGATCATAGACGGCGCTGCAGCCACAGTAGGCGTTCGATTCCATAGGGACAGGCCCTTAGGCGACCCTGGATTCGCCACTCGCCTCGACGCCGTCTGATCCCCTTCGTACGGGTGGTCCGCCCTGTGTCACGCACGCGGCAGAACTGCTCACACAAACGGAGCGCATTTCACAATCCTGACTGCTGGCTGTCATGGGGGATCATCCTTGGTCGCCGCTCATCTTAGTAGCGGAGCGCTACAGACGGTACTGTTGACGACAGTGCCACAGTCGTGGCGGCACTCATAAGGCCCCCCTCGAGCCTTCCATCGGTACCGCCACTGGCAGTTTCGTTCTGTTACCGACGGTATTGGTGTGCAGTCAGAGGTTCTTGATTTGGTTTCGTAGGGAGTGGCCAGGGTGGAAACCATCGATTTCGACGATGTTGACCCGAGGCGGGTTCGGTCGCGTCAGCGTTTGTTGGATGCTGCGGTGACCTTGCTGAACAGTGGCGGGGTCGAAGCCGTTACCGTGGAGGCGGTCACTCGACTGTCTCGTGTTGCTCGCACCACCTTGTATCGTCACTTCGAGAGCTCCACAGATCTGGTGGCGGCTGCCTTCGAGCGATTGTTGCCTCAGGCCGAGACCCCCGAGACGACGACGTCGATCCGTGATGACCTGCTGAAGCTGATGCAGCGGCAGGCTGAGCTTATTGAGCATGCACCGCTGCAGTTGACGACGCTGGCATGGTTGGCAATGCTTCCCGAGCAGCCCCGGCAATCCGGGCAATCCGACGGGGATCAGAACGCGCTCGCGCCACTGCGTCGTCGAGTCGTCGAGCAGTATCGAGAACCATTCGATCGAGTTTTGACGAGTGACGTGGCCACGGCTGAGCTCGACAACTTCGATTTGACCATGGCTGTCACCCAGCTCGCGGGCCCGCTGATCTTTGCCAAGCTCACGGGCATTCGGTCGATGACCGTTGGCGATCTCGAACAGCTTGTCGACGATTTCCTCATGGCCCACCGGCGACACCAAACCTCCTGACCTCCTTCCCCATCTACGGTACTGCTAGTACCGTAACGATACCGTCGGTTTCGTAGACGGGCTGGGTCGAGGGTGAGGTGCTGCATATGGTGGTCCAACGTCCAAGTGGTGGGCGCTTGGCGGCGCGCCGGTTGGCGGAACGCAGCGAGTACAGCACGACATTGGGGCGGTTGGCACGGTTCACCTTGGCGCACAGATTCCTCGTCATCGGGGCGTGGGTGGCTGTGGGTATCGTCTTGGCGATTCTGTTTCCCCAGCTGGAGACGGTGGTGCGGCAGCAGTCTGTTGATCCGATCCCTGCTGGGGTTCCATCGTTTCAAGCACTCGATCAGATGGGTGGTGCGTTCGGTGAGAAGGGCGCCAAGACCACTGTTTTCGTGACCATGGAGAACCCGAACGGGTTCACCGACGTGGCGCGGGAACGCTACGACATGCTCGTTCTGCAGCTGCGCGAAAATTTCGACGATGTGCAGTCAGTGCGGGATTTGCTTTCCGATCCGACGACGGCCGGCCAAGCCTTGAGTGAGGACGGGCAAGCCTGGTACCTGCCTGTCGGGGTCACCGGAACATTGGGAGGGCCAACGGCCACGCATGCTGTGGAGACCGTGCGCCAAACCGCGCAGCGCGTGTTTGACGGTACGGGCACCACTGTCCATGTCACCGGGCCGACAGCCACTTTCAGTGACCAGATCGTCAGTGCTGAAAGCGATTTAGTCGTGATCACTCTGGCGACGGTGGCGCTTATCGCGATCATTCTGTTGATCGTTTACCGATCGCTGTTCACCGCGCTGGTGCCGTTGTTGGTGATCGGTGTCAGCCTCGGCGTGGGCCGTGGCATCTTGTCCGCACTCGGCGAACTCGGTATGCCGGTATCGCAGTTCACCGTCGCGTTCATGACCGTCATCCTGCTCGGAGCCGGGGTCGACTACTCAGTCTTCTTCATCAGTCGCTATCACGAACGGCTACGCCAGGACGCCACCACCGAGGTTGCGCTCGTGGACGCGACAGCAACTATCGGACGGGTCATCCTGGCTTCAGCTGCCACGGTGGCGCTGGCCTTTTTGGCGATGGTCTTTGGTCAGCTGAGCGTGTTCTCCACCTTGGGTCCGGCATGCGCGATCGCCATCCTCATCGGATTCCTCGCCACGGTCACCCTGCTACCACCGGTGTTGCTGTGGGCGGCACGATTCGGCTGGGGCGCACCCAGGCGAGATCTGACCCGAAAGTACTGGAATCGCGTCGCCGTGCTCGTCGTGCGGCGTCCTGTGCCGCTGCTGGCACTAACCCTGGTCGGGCTAATCGTGCTTAGCGTCTTCGCGACGGGCATCCAGATCACCTTCGACGATCGTGAGGGGCAACCCGCGACAACCGACAGCAACGAAGGCTACGCGTTGCTCGACCGTCATTTCCCTCAAGACGTCACTATCACCGAGTTCCTCGTCGTAGATGCACCGATCGATCTCCGTACTGCCAGCGGGCTGGCCGATCTTGAGCAAATGGCCTCACGTGTATCCCAGATCCCCGGAGTGACTCGAGTCATCGGCGTTACCCGTCCCACCGGGGACAAGCTCGAGCAAGCCGAGCTGTCCTGGCAGAACGGCCAGATCGGGAACCGGCTGGCGGGTGCGGTCGACGATGGCCAGAACCGCCGCGGTGACCTCGAACAGCTCCGTACAGGCGCATTCCAACTCGCCGACGGGCTTACTCAGCTCGACACCCAGGTACGCACCAACTTGGCCCCCCTGGCCGGCATCCTCGATCAGGCAAGCACAGCCGGGCAGCAAATTCAGCAGTACCAGCCACTACTACGCCAACTCGCCGCATCTGCACCAGCGCTCGATCGCGCTTCTCAGAATGCCCCACAGCTGGCCGCGCTCACCCGCCAAACATCTGCAGCCCTGGCAACAGTGACCTCGATCCTGCCCATCCTCGATAATGCGCCCTGGTGCACCCAAGTCCCGCAGTGCGCAGCTCTGCGCGCGCAGACCCGCAATCTCGACGCCCTACTGAGCAACGGGACCCTCGACCAGATCGCCACGCTGTCAACACAACTCGCGCAGCTGGATACACCGATCTCAACAGTCACCGACCAACTCACTTCCACCGTCAACTCACTGGGCTCCACGCTGGGAAGCATCAGCAGCCAAGACCTTCCCGGCAAGCTCACCCAACTGCAAACAGGTATCAGTCAACTCGCGGCGGGATCACGCCAACTCGCCGCCGGTGTATCCGCGCTGATCGACAGCAACCTTCAACAACTCGCCGGGATGGCCGCGCTAGCCACACAACTACAAACCTCCGCCCGCGAGACCGCCGGAACAAACTCAGCAACCGGCTTCTACCTCCCACCTCAGGCCAACGCAGACCGCCGTTTCGTCGACGTCGCTCGCCAGTTCGTCTCGCCCGACGGCCATACCGTGCGCTACGCAATACAAACCAGCTTCGACCCCTACAGCACCGAGGCCATGCAACTGGCCGACACAATCACCGATGTCGCACTCGCCGCCAGACCGAACACAACCCTGCAGGACTCCAACATCGCGACAGCCGGGTTCCCCGCCATCAACGCCGATCTGCAACGTCTACTCACCGAAGACTTCCGACTCCTAGCGTTGGCCACCCTCACCATCGTCGGCCTGATCCTGATACTCCTACTCCGAGCACTCATCGCGCCGCTATACCTTCTGGGCACCGTCATACTCAACTACACCGCGGCACTGGGTATCGGCGTCCTGATCTTTCAACACATCCTCAAAACCGACATCGCCTGGCCCGTACCACTACTGGCCTTCATAGTCCTCGTCGCGGTCGGCGCCGACTACAACATGCTTCTCATCTCTCGCCTACGCGAAGAATCCCAAAACAACATCCGCATCGGCGTCCTGAGAACCGTCACCAACACCGGATCAGTCATCACCTCGGCCGGCCTCATCTTCGCTGCCAGCATGTTCGGACTCATGGCCGGATCCATCTCGATCATGACCCAGGTCGGACTCATCATCGGCATCGGCCTGCTGCTCGACACCTTCATCGTCCGCACCATCGTCGTGCCGACCATCGCCACACTTGTCGGCAGAGCAAGCTGGTGGCCGAGTACCCGAACCGACACGCATCCAGCGTCCCGCTAGTACGCACGCACGTGCCGAGATCTGACCGGCCCCGCCAGTCATCCAGCCATCGCGCCCACCTCATCGACTGACACCCGCTCGACGGTCGGCCGCGGCACCACACCCGACCCACGTGCGAGCGCCCCTCGCGTCGTTGACGCTGGTAGAACTCGCAGGAGGGCCCGTCGCGGCGTTGGGGACTGTCGCTGATTCGGTGTAAGTGGTTTTGATCGCCCCCGGCGTGGGGCAGGAGGAATCACGACGATGACCGACACAATCGGGGGCGTGGATGCCCCGGTGGCAGGGCCGGTTCAGACCGGTCAGGAACACGATGTCACCACCGCGGATGCGGTGCGTGAGCTCTCGAAGGCCGAGCAGGCTTTGGTGAGCGATCTGGTACGTAGCTCACGCGCTCAGGGAGTGGCTCTGACCGGTCCTGACGGGCTGCTCAAAGCGCTGACCAAGAGCGTGCTCGAAGCCGCGCTCGATGAAGAGATGACCGAACATCTTGGCTATGACAAACATGACGTGGCCGGCCGCAACACCGGCAATTCACGCAACGGCACGCGCACGAAACGGGTCCTGACCGACGCGTGCGGGCAGGTGCCCATCGAGGTGCCCCGCGACCGCAACGCCACCTTCGACCCGGTAATTGTCGGTAAGAGCAAACGTCGCGTCACCGATGTGGATCGGGTAGTGCTGTCGCTGTATGCCAAAGGCCTCACAACCGGCGAGATCTCAGCGCATTTCGCCGATGTCTACGGTGTCAACGGCGGCTGAAAACTGACCCCTTATCGACGGTTGAATTTTGACCCCCTTTGGTGTGGTTACTGGTCGGTGTTGACGAGTTCTCGTCGGGCTTTGGTGCGGTAGGAGTCGCCGTCGATAGCGATGACCTCGGCGTGATGGACGAGGCGGTCGATGAGTGCGGCGGCGACGACGTCGTCGGCGAAGACTTCGCCCCAACGGCCGAATGGCATGTTCGAGGTGATCAGAATCGAGCCTTGTTCGTAGCGACTGGCAATGAGTTGGAAGAACAGGTTGGCGGTGTCGGAGTCGAATGGGAGGTAGCCGATCTCGTCGATGATGATCAGTCGGTAGCGGCGGAGCCGTTTGAGTTCGGCGGCCAGGCGGCCGGTGGTGTGTGCCTCGGTCAGGCGGGTGGCCCATCCGGTGGCGGTGTCGAAGAGCACGGGGTAGGCGTTGTGTGCGGCTTTGATCCCGAGCGCGATCGCGAGGTGGGTTTTTCCCACCCCGGGTGGTCCGAGAAGGATCACGTTGTCGCTCTTGGCGATCCAGGTGCTGGTGGCCAGGTGGGCGATCACATCACGACGCAGTCCTGGAAGGTGGTCGAAGTTGAAGTCCTCGAGTGTTTTGACCGCAGGGAAGCGCGCGCCGCTGATCCGCAGCATGGTGCCGTTGGCTTCGCGTTCGCTGACCTGGCGGTCAAGAATCGCTGCGAGGTACTGCTCGTGGGTCCAGTTGTCGGTGCGGGCCCGCTCGGCCAATTCCGCCCAGCATCGGCGGATCGCTGGCATCTTCAACGCCCGCGCCGCGAACTCGATCTGTTTACCTGTTTGATTGTCGGACACAGTCTTTCACCTTTCAATGCTGGTGGATGTGGTGGGCGGGTGAGCTTGGGGCGGGGTGGCAAAGTTCACCCCGAACAGCTCGTCGTAGTCCGGTAACGCCCGGATCGGCACCTCGTGGCCATCAGGGTGGGCGCGGATGCGGGCGGCGTTTCGGGCCCGGTTGGCGAGGTCTTGGCGGCGGTAATCGCGGCGCAGTTCTTTGGCTGCTCGCACGTGCTGAGGGTCGGCGATGGTGACGTGGTTGGCCCAGCTGCGCGCGTGGTCGGCGACGGTGACCTCGCCGCAGAGGATGCGCACCTGCTGCAGGTCGGCAGTGATGTCGACGAACCGACCGATCACCGACGGGTGCACCGAATAGTCATTGCCGGCTACACGTACGTAGTAGTCGCGACCGAGTCGCACCCGGCTACTCAAGCCGATATGCGGTGCGGTCGGAGGTAGGCCGGTCATCTGCTCGAGGTCCTCGGCGAACACGTCACACGGGCGTCGATCACCGATCGCGCGCACCACTCGGGTGTTGGCATGATCGGCCAGCCACCGATCGAACTGGGCGGTGAAATCGGCCGGTGAGCTGAACTGGCGGCCCGGCAGGAACGAGCTCTCGAAGAACCGGTTGTTGCGTTCGACCATGCCCTTGTACTCGGGGTCTCGCGGTGGCGCCAGCTCCAGCCGCGTACCCAACGTGCCCACGAAGCCGGCCGCCAACGCGGTGGGTGTGCCCTTGGGGCCGATCGCGGCTTCGCGGTCCCACACCAGTTTGCGGGTCACCCCGCCCAGTTGCGACAGCAGCAGCCACATTCCCGTCAGGATGTCTCCGCCCTGGCGAGACGGGATCATCACCGCCGACCGGTACCGGGAGAACGCCAACGTCATCACCAACACCGGTAGCATGGCGAACTGATTGTGGCTCAGAGGGATTCGGTAGTCCGGAAACCACAAATCCCACTGTGAACAGCCGCCGGGCTGATAGATCACCCGATCGGCTGGATCTACCCCACGAAACTCTGGACGAATAGCCCGGACCCGGTCTTTGAGGACCGTCAACGACCTCGTCCACCCAACCCGCTCGGCGATCACCGTCGCCGGCATCGTCGGATACTCCCGCAGCAACGCCCGGATCTGCGGTTCGAACGCGTCGACCGCCGAGCCCGTCGCCGGCCGCGAGTACTTCGGCGCGGTATCCGAAGCCAACGCCGCACGAACGGTGTTGCGGGCCACCCCCAACCGGCGCGCGATCTCCCTGATCGGCACACCCTCACTGCGATGCAAACGGCGGATCTCTGCCCATTGCTCCACTGAAATCACCCTCCTAACAAGACGGGGGGGGTCAAAATTCACCCGTCGTCAGGGGGTCAGTTTTCAGGCGTCGTCAACATACGGTGCGTCGGTATCGAAAGACACTGAACCGCCCCGGGTCTGTCGGAGGCTCTCGAACCTGTGAAGGATGGAGAGCATGGCAGCACCACGCAAGTACAGTGAGGAACTCAAGGACCGGGCCACCCGGATGGCATGTGAAGCGCGACGAGAT
>NZ_JAKRFE010000030.1:0-26714 GCF_022348225.1 Gordonia sp. McavH-238-E | reverse complement strand
CACTGAAAGTGCCTTCTGAGCTGGAATGTTTTGTTGTCTCAACACCACCAATCATTCCAGCTCAGAGGGCATTTTCACGTTATCGACACCCCGCACCCGTCCACGGATCCAGGCTCAGGGAGCAGAGAGTGAAGCTCGCCCCTCAGGGAGTGGGACGCACAGCGACTAGTTCTTCACCGCCCGCATGGGTCCGGGTGTCCAGAGTCCGTTGTGGGTGTCGGTGGTGATGGTCAGTTCCGCGTCGGTCTGCGGGAGGATCGGGGTCAGGCTCTGGAGCATGCCCCAGTCCTTGGCCCAGTCGTTGCGCAGATACGACGGGTAGACGCGTGGACGCAACTCGTTCTCGATGATGCCCAGCGGACCGCCGGAGTCGCCGGCCATCCAGCGCTGCGAGTTGACGCGCTCGCCCTCGCGGTCCGGCGAGATGCGCCACTCCGGCGTCTCCAGTACCCCGTACTTCACCTGAGCGGGACGCTGGCACGGGAAGGCGAGCCCGGCCTCCCAGTCGATGAGCACCGGATCCTCGCTGCCCACCAGGGAATTGAGCGTCACCATCGACGACACGCGAGGTGGTGTCACGGCCAGCCACTGGTCGCGTTGCGTCGAGGTGTCCTCGGCGAGGACGCGGACCACGGTCGCTCCCGGGGGTGCTTGATCCATCGGGAACCGAAGGTTGCGCCACTCGGGTGCGCCGCCGATGTCGAGCGGGACCATCTGTCCGGCCGGTGCCACCGTGCCGTCGGGTGCGACGCGGCCGAACTGCAGTCGTACGCGCTGTCCGGGCCGGGTGACGGCGAGATCGTCGATGTACTCGACCTGTCCCGCCACCGACATCGTGACGAGTGGCTGCTCGCCTGATCTGTTCTGCGGCAGCTGGTACCAGTCGGACGTGAGACGTCCGGTACCGGTGGGCGAGTTGTACGTTCCGAGCACCGGGGTCTCGCTCGGCGACAGCCCGAACGGCAGCTTCACCGTCGAGCCGTTGACGCCGGCCTGCGACGTCTGTCCGCCGCTGGTGTCGCTCGACCCGGTGGCGGTCTCGGTGTCCGAGCCGCTGCTGTCGTCGGTCGGATCGGTCTGGGTCCGGTCGACCTCGGCGGTCGAGGTGCCCGATGAGGATTCCCCGCCTTCCTCGTCGGTCTGCTCGGACAGGTCCGAGGCCACCCCGTTGGGATCGAAACCCTCCATCCCGGTGCCGGCGAGGGCCGCGCCTGGTGATGGATCGCGCTGTCCGGCCACTCGCGCGGGCGCCAGCAGACCGGCGTTCGGATCGTCCTCCACCAGTACGGCATCGGCCAGTGCGCAGGGCTGACCCTGGAGGGCATTCACGTTGGAACTCAGCCACGACCACGAGTTGCGTTGCGTCCAGTCCGCTTTCGCGAACGACACCAGCGTGAACAGCAGCATGATCGTCGACACGACGATGATCGACGGGCTCCGCAGTCGGGTGAACACCGAGCGCGGCTGCCCGGCGCGGACGCCGTCGTCGACATAGTCGTCGCGGAAGTGTTGCCACAGGCCGAGCGCGGTGAGCGCGACGGCGACGGCCAGGATGCCCGTCCACAGCGGGATGCCGCGCACGTCGGGAACCGCGTCGCGCCAGGGGATTCCGTAACTGCCGACGTACCACCACTGGTTGCGTCCGGAGAACGCGAGCGCGAGGACATATGCGCAGGCGGCGGCGAACAGCGTCCGGTTGCGCCGGCGCCGCATGATGGTCCGATCAGCGCAGGCGGTCGCCACCGCGGCGAGCGCGCCGCCGATCGCGGCGTACACCCCGAGCTGGTGGGTCCACTTGGTCGGCAGGAACGCCATCAGCACGGCCGACCCGGCGATCATCGCGACCAGGCGCCACGTGGGAGCGGTCGCGATGCCGGGCAGGCGTCGCCGGTTGAGCAGCATCACCACGACCAGGATGAAGCAGGTGAACACGATGAGAATGCCGAAGCGACGGGCGATGCCGCCGTCGGCGGTCGGATTCATCAGCATGTAGTAGCGCATCGGTTCTTCCCACCACTTGTTGGTGGGACCGACCTGGCCGTTGACCGAGACCGCCTCCAAGATGGGTGCCAGCGGCTGGTCGGCGAAGATCTCGAACATCACCGCCAGTCCGGCGGCCAGGATCGGCAACAGCAGCGGCCACAGCCCATCGCGCTTGCGGCGCATCGCGAAACGCTTGATGAGCGGTCGGATACCGGCGATGAGAGCGATCGCGGCGATCACACCCGTGGGGTGGATGGTCAGGGTGAACGCGGCCGCGATGATGCCGATCGTCAGCGGGAAGAAGCGACCCGTGGCGATCGCACGCTCGACGCACACCCACGTGAAGAGGGTGCCCAGCGCGATGAGCGGTTCCACGCGCAGACCGTTGTTGTACGGCATCCACACGGCCAGGAAGACAAGTGCCGCAGCCCAGATGGCCGGAGTCGACTCCCGGACCGCACGGCCGAGACGGGGAATCGCGGCACGGCTGATGAGCCACCACGAGGCCATGGCGAACAGGAACGGGAGCAGACGCAGCCACGGCGTCGCGGTGCTGACCTCCATCCACGCGGACAGATAGTGGTAGTGCCAGCCGAACGGATCCTGCGGAACACCGAAGTAGCGGTAGTAGTTGTCGAGATAGCCGGCCTCGCTCGCGATCCGACCGACGGTGACCTGATAGCCGTCGTCGGCCGTGTTGCCGCCGACGAACAGCCAGATCAGCAGCACGAGGGCGACGACACCGTCGACCGGGCGCACCCGCCACCAGCCCGCCGGGAAGATCTTGTGATGGCCACGCGCATCCCGGGCGTCGAGGACGGCCAGAGCGGCGAGCGACAGGATCGTCGACGCGATGCCGAGAACCAGCAGCCAGAACTTGAGAGTCGTGGGCGTGGAGACGAATCGGGTGTCGATGGTGGACCGGAACGACAGGCCCTCGGTGCCGACATCCGCCGGCAGGCTCGAGTACACGCCGATGATCTGTGGGCGCGCGTTGGGATCTCGCAGATCGAAGGACCGCACCGCACCGGTCTGATCGGTCGGGTTCGCCCCACTCCCCTCGCCCCCAGCGCCGGTACCGTCCGGCAGTCCCTGGATGGAGCCACGGGTCCCCTCGGTGTCTGCCTCGACGACGATGCGGCAGTCCGGTGCGTTCTGTGCTTCCGTCCGAGGAGTGTTGAGCAGCACGACGTTTCGCTGCACCACCTGGATCGAGTCGGCGGTGGCCCGGACGAAGAGCCCGACCTTGCCTGCCTCGGCGCCGCCCTCGGGCACCGTCGACAACAGGACTCCGCCGGACGCAGGCAACGACGCGCCGAGCGCACAAGGCACGGTGACATCCATGGAGACCGGGACGAACGACACGTTCGGGGCCGCGACGTTGGCCACCGAACCCTGCTGCGGCCAGGTCAGTTCGGCCTTCGTGTAGTCGACCGGCAGGAACGGGCTCAGCAGCGCGAGCAGGATTCCGACGACACCCGCGGCCATCGCGACGATGCGTGCGGTGCCGGCGTGGCGTTCCGCGAAACCGGTGGGACGGGGCTCCTCGAGTTGCGCGGTCGCGGACGGACTCGCGCCGGGGGAAGTGTCGGTGCTTGCCACGTCTGCCTGGTTCTCTCCGGGGTGAGGGTTCGCCGGGTCGGCGTGCGGGTCGTTGCGGTCAGTCATCTTCGGGCACCACCCTGATCGGACCCGGGCGGGACCATCCCCACGTGGTCGACGTCCCGGTCTGCACCTCCGCGGGGCGTGCCTGCGGGGCCAGCGGTGTCAGACGCTGAAGGTTGCCCCACTCGCGATACCAGTCGTTGTCGAGGTAGGTGGCCAGCGTCGACGGTCGTGTGAGCGCCTCGACCGGCGCCAGCAGTCCGCCGTCCTCGGCGGCCAACCAGGTCTTCGACTGCGAGTTGGCGATCCACGACTCGGGCAGGATGCGCCACTGCGGGATGTCGAAGACGCCGTGGTGCGCGGTCATCGGTCGCTGGCACGGGAACACCGCGCCGGCGGCGAAGTCGATGAGCACGGGGTCGGTGGAGCCCACGACGTCCTGCAGGGTCTGCAGGACCGGCGCACGCGGTGGTGTGACGGCCAGCCACTGGTCCGGGTCGAGGTTGTTGTCCCGGGCGACGATCCGCATCACGGTCGCGTCGGCGGGTACGCGGTCCATCGGGACGCGCAGGTTCCGCCACGGCCGGTTGGTCCGTTCGGGGTCGATCGGGATGGCCGGCGCACCGACCTCCTCGAACTGTCCGTTGGCTTCGGTGCCGAACTGCACCTCCAACGCCTGCCCGAAGTTCGGGACACCGTCCCGGTCCAGCGTGAAGACGGCGCCGGCAGCGGTGATGACGATGAGCGGCGAGGAGTCGCGCGCGGGCAGGCGGTACCAACCGGTGGTGAGAGTGGCCTGGCCACTGGTGGTCTCGTGACTCCCCAGGACGGGGGTGGTTGCCGGGTCGAGGCCGAATGGGAGTGCGGCGGTACTGCCGTTGACGCCACGGGGGCCCACTCCGCCGGTCGTGCCCGGATTGCTGCCGTAGACGATGAACGTCTTCGACAGGTCCGCCGAGGTGTTCATCGCGCCGGGCTTCTGGGCGCCGGCCTGGGGCGTCAGATCCGGTTTCACGCCGTCGGGACGGAAACCCTCGGATCGGCCCTGCAGGGTCGACGACGCCGTGCCACCCTCCGCCGGAGTCAGCATGCCCCGGTTCGGATCAGGTTCGACGAGCACGGAATCGGCCATCGCGCAGGTGTTTCCGCGCGCGGAGTCGAGATTGGCCGACAGCATCGTGAAGGTGTCCGTGCGACCGGCCGCGGCTTTGGCGAACACCGCGAGTTCGCTCACGACGATGAGGACGGCGATCACCGCGATGGGGGCGGAGGCGATACCGATGCGCCAGCCGGACGGCGCCGCGCCGCGATCGTGGGCGAGGCCGGTCTCGTCGACGAAGTCCATCCGGAGGTGCTGCCAGATCGCGAACAGCAGCGCCACCACCGCCAAGGCGAGCAGCACGGTCGACACCTGGATGCCGGCGACGACCGGTGCCTTGTCGAACCAGGCGATTCCGAAATTGGCCGGCCACGGCCACGCGTTCTTGCCCGCCGAGGCGGCCGCGCAGGCCACCAGGAGTCCGGCGACCAGGATCGACAGGTTGCGCAGCGTGCGACGCGCTGCCTGCCCGATCGCCACGCAGGCGACGGCGGCCAACGCCGCACCGAGGCCCGCGAAGATGCCGAACTGGATGGTCCACTTGGTCGGGGTGAACGACAGGAACAGGACGGTGAGCAGGGAGGCGCCCAGCGCGCGCCACACCGCACCCGGATCGATCCCGTCGATGCGCTTGCGCCGCAACATGATCGCCAGCACGACGAACATGGACACCGCGAACAGCAGGACGGGGATTCGCCGGGCCAGGGCGCCGTCGGTGGTGTTCACCGCGAGGAAGTAGTAGCGGAGCAGTTCCTGGTACCAGGCCAGTGTCGGACCGACCGAGTATCGGATGCGCAGGGCCTCGAAGACAGTCGCGAGCGTCTGATCCCGGAAGACGATGATGACGACCAGTGCCACCCCGGCGAGCAGCGGGGCGAGCAGCGGCAGGAGTCCGTCCTCGGCACGGCGTCGGACGAGGATGCGGAGCATGGGCCGGGCGCTCGCGATGAGCAGGGCCAGCGCGACGAGACCATGCGGGGCCAGGGCGAGCGTCAGCGCGGCGGTGAACGCGGCGACGACGGCCGGCAGCATCCGCCGCGTCGAGACCGTGACCTCGACCGCCCACCAGGTCGCCAGGGTGCCGAGGACGATGATGCCCTCGCTGCGCAGTCCCGAACACATCGGCAGCCAGAACGCGAGGAACACCGCCGCGCCGGTGAGCATCGCCCACTGCGAACGCCGCACCGCACCGCCCAGGCGGGGGAGCAGGACTCGGCTGAGGATGAACCAGGCGGCCAGACCCGCGAACAGCGACGGGAGCCGCATCCACAGGCCGGTCGTCGAGATGGTCGACCAGTAGGCCAGGAAATTGTAGTACCAGTCGAACGGGGCTTCGGGGATGCCGTAGAAGCGGTAGTAGTTCGCCAGGTATCCGGCGTCGGCGGCGTTGCGCCCCATGTTGAGGATGTAACCGTCGTCGGGCGATCCGGCGCCGAGGAAATGCCAGAGCACGAGCGTCAGCGTGACGCCGATGTCGGTGGGGCCGGGCCTCAGGACCGTGCGCAATCGCAGGCGACGCCCGACGCGGCGGTGATAGCCGTGGATGCGGTCGAGACGTCCGACGGCGACGAGGGCGACGACCGCGGCCCCGACGCCGATGACCATCACCACCCATTTGAGGATCGACGGTGCGGAATCGAAGCGGTCGTCGATGTCGAGGCGGACGGCGAAGCCCGGTGCCGACCGGATCTGCTCGGGCGTGAGGTCGGTGAAGACACCGGCGATCTGGGGGTTCGCCGACGGCTCGGCGAGGCCGACGTCGCCGCCGCCCGCAGTGGCCGGACCCGGGGGCAGGCCGACGAATTGCGCGCCGGTCGTCGTGGCATCGGAGAAGACGCGGAGTTCGGCGCAGCCGGCGAGGGCTTCGCGCGGCGCCGACGCCAGGGTCTTGTTGCGGTTGGAGACCGTGACCCCGGCGGCGTCGGCCACGACGAACAATCCGTTGTCGCGGGCCTTGGACGCGGCCGCGGGCATCGTCGACAACACGACGGTGGACCCATCGCCGGGGGTCGTCGCCAGTACGCGGCACGGGATCGTGATCGACACGTCGCGAGCGGTCTGCGCGACCAACGGGGCAGTGACGGACGCCGACGCGCCCGTCTGCTGCGGCCACGTGATCGACGCCGTGGACGTGCTGACCGGAAGGAAGGGCGTCAGAACCCCGGCGACGACGGCGACGAGTCCGGCGATCGCGGCGACGAGGGCGACGGTGCGGGATCCGGGTCCGCCGGACGCGCGCTGCGCAGCGGATTCGGCGGTGGTGTCGGCGTTGCCAGCGGACACTTCAGGCGACTTCGGCACAGGCGCATCGTAGTCAGCCATGCTGTGACAAACCCAAATCCTCTGTTGGCCGAGTCCCCGCTGGCCGAGCAGCGTCGTCCGAGCGCAGCGAGGCTGCCGGGTTCCCTCCTGCTGGCCGAGCAGCGTCGTCCGAGCGCAGCGAGGCCGCCGCGTCCGCCGAGGTCACCCAGTGGCTTCGACACGGCTCCTCGACCTCGACGCGCTCCTTCGTCGCTTGCTCGGCCCGGCGGCTTCGCTCGTCACCTGCTCATAGCTCCTATGTCAAGCGGCGGCGGGTGTGGGGTTGTCGGCTGTGCGGGTGCGGGCGTGGTGGTCGGCGGTGAGGTTGTTGTAGACGACGCGGGCGAGTCGGCGTTTGAGGCAGCGCATCGCCTCGCGAGGAGTCTTGTTCTCGGACTTCTTCTTCTCGTAGTAGGCGTGGCCGAGGGTGTGGGGCATGCGTGCCTGGGTCAGCGCGATGCGGTGGATCGCGGCGTTGAGTTGGCGGTTGCCCGACCGGGTGAGTCGATGGCGTCCGGGGTTGGCCGACCACACCGGCACGGGGGCGATGCCGGCGTGGCGGGCGAACTGGGCCTCGCCAGGGAAGCGGGTGATGTCGGCGGATTCGCCGAGCAGTTTCGCGGCGCTGAGCGCGCCACAGCCGGGCATCGCCAGAAGGCTGGGCACCGCGTCGGAAACCGTTCTGGTGATCTCTCGTTCGACCTGATTGATCTCCACGGTCAGGTCGTAGATGGCCGCGACTTCCTTGCCGGCCAGGCGGGCATCGACACTGCTGCTGTGGGTCTTCAACCAGACTTGCAGCGCTTTCTGATGCTTCTTCGCCGTCAACCCACCTTTCTTGATGTGGTACTCGGGGTCGAGCTGATGCACCCGCCACAACACCCGGTTGATCTTCGAGGTTCGTTCGCGCACAAGACAATCCCGGTAATCGACGAGCGCTTTCATCTCATAGGACAACGCATCGTGAGACGCCACGGGAAGGTCGGGTTCACGTGCTGCGGCCCGAGCCACAGCCAACGCATCGATCGGATCGGACTTGCCCCGTTCACGTCCGGTACGGCGGTGTTCGGCCATCAGACGCGGCGCTACCCGCACCACTTTCTGATCCGCGCCCAGCAGGTCACGTTCGAGCCGGGCGGACATGTTGCGGCAGTCCTCGATGGCCCACAACACCTCGGTGCCGAAGCGCGAGTGAGCCCACTGCATGGCGGTGCGGTGGCCGGTCGTGGTGGCCGGTACCACGGTGGATCCGAGTTGTTTGCCGACGGCGTCGACCGCGACGAAGGTGTGCGTGCGCTTGTGCACATCGGCACCGATGACGATCATGGGAGATGCCTTCCTGTCAGAGGGAGTGGCGACAGTCGGGCCGGTCGGCGGACACATCTCAGTCGGGGGCGATGCCACGCTCCTATCAAGTCACGCCGGCCGGTCCTGACACACCAGACATCGGCACAATGAGCCAACACCAGCCCGATGCAGCCAGGGCGGTAACCAGCGGGAGAGCCAGATGCCTGGTGCTCAGAACCCAACCACCACCGAAGTGGCTAGACAACCCTGACACTGAAACCAGCGGGAGGGGCGAGGCCGCCGGGTTTCCTCCTGCTGGCCGAGCAGCGTCGTCCGAGCGCAGCGAGGCCGCCGCGTCCGTCGAGGTCACTCGTCGCGACAGCTGCTGCGATCAGGAGAACCGCATGAGGATCGAGTGCACCGCCTGGGTGACGGTCATGCGGTCGTAGGTCTGCACGAATTCGAAGGTGCGCTCGAGATCGGGCCCGGCATCGTGCTGGTCGCGCGCCGAGAGCAAGGCCGCAAAGTGCGGTCCGAGGACCGCGACATTCCACTCGTTGATCAGGTCGTCCTCCGCGTCGAGCGGCGCGCGGTGCACGTTCCCGTCCCGGATGTCGGGGAGTCCGACGCCGTAGACCCCGGCCAGGCCGGTTTTCTCCGACATCTCTCGCCACCGCTTCGCGGTCCGCGAGGTGAAGTGCTCGGCGAACTGGAAGGTGCCCAGGACGATCGCGGCGCCGCCGATGGCCGCCTGCTCCTCCAGCGCCTTGCTCATCTCGATGAGCAGGCGCTTGTTGCCCATGCGTGGGGAGATCGAGGTCGACGCGATGCGGTAGGGCGTCGACTTGTCCGGGCCGGGCGTCGTCCAGACCGGCATCTCGGGCAGCGGCACGACGGTGCGATTGGCGAGAACGGACGGGTCGGTCACGGCCGGGTAGAGATCACCGATACCGAAGGCGGCACCCATGGTCTGCGCGGTGATGCGGCTGTCCTCGTCGTCGACGCCCTCGGCGATGACGACGGCATGGCTGCGCTCGGTGTGCGCGGCGAGCGCGTGGGCGAGATGGGCGGCGTCGGAGCTGGTCCGTGACGTGAGCAGCTCGGCGCCGGTGACGATGATGTCGGGCTCGACGAGGGAGAGCAGGGTGGCCGCGTGCTCGCTGCGGACCAGGCCGTCGACGCAGATGATCTTGCCAGCCGCGCGGGCGCGGGCGACGCGGGCGAGTGTTCGTTGCGGACTGCGCTCGACGGCGTCGGGCAGGATGACCATGACGTGGCGTTCGAGGCTGCGCGTGGTCTCGGCGTCGAGGTTGTCGATGAGGTCGAGATCGAGGGAGACCAGCAGCGGCAGGATCTTGGCCAGCGATTGGGCGCGCTGGGACGCGGCCATCTTGCGCTTGCGTTCGTCGAGGACGGGATGCTCCTCGACGAGCCGGGCGGCGCGCTTGAGTGCGGCGGCGGTGGCGAGGCGGGTTCCGGCCGGACCCCGGAGCTGCAGTTCGACGGCCGCGAGAGCTCCGTCGGACAGCCGGCAGACCGGCGCGAACTGCATGTGGAGCTCCAGATCATCGAACAGGGTGAATGATCGCGTTTCGGACACACGTGCCTCCCCGTCAGAGCGAGAAGCGCCCCGATCGATCTGGTGGACGCGGTTTGCTACACATCCTGTTCGCGGCAAAAGCCTGTGGACAGCGTAACAAACCGCGTCTTCCGGACACGATGAACAAGCCCTTGGTTATTGAGTTTCCAAGCGCCGCAACGTATTCGACTGTGAGTCCTGTTCGTGTATCAGTACCTGTTCGGGGTAGTGGTTGACGGAAGGTGTCACCGCGGTCGCGACCAACGGGGGAGAAGGTCGCGACCGCGGCTCCGGGGGCGGGTCCGGGGGTGTGGTGACCCGCTACTCGGTCTTCATAGGCGAGGTCAGCGGGCTGCGTCGGCCGCTTCCTTCTCGCCGCTCGCGCCGGCGTGGGTGAGTTCGCCGGTGTAGCTCTCGAGGTGAGCTCGCACGAACCACTGGAACTTCTCGAGCTCGGCGGTCTGGCCGATGAGGATGTCCTCGGTGATCGGATCGATGCCACCGATCTTCGAGATCCCGTCGCGATGCGAAGTGATGAAACCGTCGTACACCAGGTCGAGAGCGCCCAGGTGGGCCTGCGCGGTGTCGCGTCCGATGGAGTAGTCACTCCACGAGCGATCCTGCTCGATGGCCTTGGCGGTGCCCTTCGGCGATGCGCCGAGGGTGGCGATGCGCTCGGCGATGGTGTCGGCGTATCCGCGGACGAGCTCGACCTGGGGGTCGATCATCTCGTGGACGCCGATGAAGTTGGCGCCGACGACGTTCCAGTGGATGTGCTTGAGGGTGAGGTGCAGGTCGTTCAGCGCGCTGAGGCGCTCCTGCAGGATGCCGGCGACCTCGTCGGCGGCTTCATTGCTGAGTCCTGGTGCGGTGAATTTCGGCATACTTCGACGCTAGGCCCGCCGCTCCGGGGTGACGAGCGTGACGGGGCATGAGTGACGGAACCGAGACGGCAGGTCACAGTGCGGTAACGAACGCCTGTGCGGGTGTTTGCGGCACCGACCCGCGGGAAGCGTAACCGCAGGTCGGCGCCGGTGTGCCCGTGTGCGCCGGTTCGTTGCTCAGTAACCGCTCGAGCGCATCGGGGCGGGGTCGTACAGCCCGGAGCGTCGAGCGGTACCGAGGTCGAGTTCCGCGGCCGGTGCCGGGATGATCTCGGTGAACTGTTGCAGTCCGCCCCAGTCGCGTCCCCAGTTGTTGCGGAGATAGGTCGGCAGGAGGGTCGGACGCAGCATCGCCTCGGTGATGCCGAGCGGGCCGCCCGCAGTTCCCGACATCCAGGTCTGGCTGTTCTTCCGGGTGGCCTCGGCGTCGGGCATGATCCGCCACTGCGGCACCTCGAGGACGCCGTTACGCACCTTCATCGGCTGCTGGCACGGGAAGACCATGCCGGGCAGCCAGTCGATGAAGACCGGGTCGGTCTGACCGACCACGTCATTGAGCGTGGCCAGGGCGCTGACCCGCGGCGGCGTGACCGCCACCCATTCCGACGGTGCGGCCGCGGTGTCGGCGACCTCGACGCGCACGACGGTCGCCCGCTGCGGCGCATCGGCGAGCGGGAACCGCAGGTTGCGCCAGGTCGGGGTCTCGCCGATGTCGATCGGGAACATCCGGCCCAGAGCAGTCACCCGACCGTCGGTCTCGACCCGGCCGAACTGCATCGTGACCTTCTGGCCGGCGTGGACCACCCCGATCCCGTCGACCGCCTCCACCGAGCCGGCGACCGCCATCGTCAGCAGCGGGGCGTCCTCGGAGCGTTCGGGCAGCTGGTACCAATCCGAGGTCAGCGACCCGGTGCCCGACGGCGAGCCGTAGCTGCCCAGCACGGGCGTCACGGCGGGGTCGAGTCCGAACGGCAGACGCACCGTCGATCCGTTGACGCCGCGGGCGCCCTGGCCGCCCTCGGTGCCGCCCTGAGCGGACGAGCTGTCGGCTGATTCGTCGGAACCCGCACCGGTCTGGGCGCTGTTCTGCGCACCCGAGGTGGTCGACGACTCGGTGCTCTCGGTCGCGTCGACCGAGAGCCGCCCGGGTACGCCGTTGGGGGTGAATCCGGTGGCGTCCGGGCCGGCCAGCGCGGCGGCGACACTCGGCGCCGGCCGTCCGTCGAGGGCCGCGGGTCGCAGCAGACCGGCGGTGGGATCGGCCTCCACGAGGACGTCGTTGGCCAGCCCGCACGAGTTGCCGGTGAGGGCGCGTGCGTTGGACTTCATCCACGACCATGAATCACGCTGCTCGTAGGCGCCTTTCGCGAACGAGGCGACCATGAACAGCACCATCATCCCGGCGATGACCGGCAGCGGGGAGAACTTCAGCTTCGAATACCACTTGTCGCCGCCCCGGGTTCGGGTCGTCTCGTCGACGAAGTCGTCGCGGAAGTGGAACCACAGGCCCGCCAGTGCGGTGGCGACCGCGGCGACGAGGATGAACCAGGCGATGTTGATGCCGCCCACCGTGGGTGGGCGATCCCACCACGGGACGCCGTAGCTGCCCACGAACCACCAGCCGTTGGTGCCGGCGAAGGAGATCCCGGTGATCGCCAGCACCGCGGCCGCGAAGAAGCTGCGGTTGCGGCGAGATCGCAGCACCGCCGGCGCCATCATGGCGCCCGCCGCGGCGGCGAGGCCCGCGGCGATACCCGCGTACACACCGAAGTGGTGGGTCCACTTGGTCGGTGTGAAGGCGATGAAGAACATGGTGCCGAGGGTCACCGCGACCAGGCGCCAGATCGGAGCGCGCGCAACGCCGTTCGGGTGTTCCCGACGGAGCAGGCGGAGCAGTACGACGAAGAGGCACAGGATCATCGCCAGCACGCCGAAGCGTCGTGCGAGCGTGCCGTCGGCTGTCGGAAGGATCAGGTAGTAGTAGCGGATCGGCTCCTGCCACCACTCGAGCGTCGGACCGACGTCGGAGGCGACCTTGTTGCCCGCGATCAACGGCGCGAGCGGCTGATCGGCGAAGATCTGGAACAGCACGGCGGTGCCGGCGGCCAGGATCGGGGCGAGCATCGGCAGCAGGCCGTCGCGGGAACGGCGCGACACCAGGGTTTTCACGATCGGCCGGATTCCGGCGAGCAGTGCGGCGACCGCCATCAGTCCGCCGGGAGCGAGGGCGAGCGTGAAGGCGGCGGTGACCACCGCGATGGCATAGGGGAGCAGTCGGCGGGTCGCGATCGCGCGCTCCACACAGCACCAGGTGAGCAGTGCGCCCACGGCCTCGGCCGGTTCCGGACGCAGACCGTTGTTGAACGGCAACCAGATCGCGAGGAAGACGAAGGCAGCCGACCACACGGCGGGCGTGCTGTGCCGGACCGCACGGCCCAGACGCGGGATCACCTCTCGGCTGATCAGCCACCAGCCCAGCAGGCCGAGAAGGAACGCGGGCAGGCGCATGAACGGTGCCGCGACGCTCACGTCCGTCATGGCCGAGATCACCTGGAAGTGCCAGCCGAACGGATCCTGCGGCACACCGAAGTAGCGGAAGTAGTTGTCGGCGTATCCGGCGTCGCCGGTGATCCGGCCGACGATGAAGTTGTAACCGTCGTCGGAGGTGTTGGCGCCCGCGAACCACCAGAAGGCGAGGATCGCGAACACCGCGACGTCCGGTGGCCGGATGGTGAACCATCCCGACGGGAGGAAGCGCTTGTGGCTGCGGCCATCTCGTCGATCCAGAATCCCGAGTGCGATCAGCGAGACGATCGTCAGGAGGATGCCGAGCACGATCGCGGTGAGCTTCAGCGGGGTGGGGGTGCTGACGTAGCGGGTGTCGATGGTGGCGCGCAGCGCCAACCCGTCGCGCGGCGCGTCGGCGGGCAGATCGCTGTAGATGCCGACGATCTGGGGACGCATCTCGTGGTCGGGCAGGGCGAAAGCATGCGAGGCACCCGAGTCCGCGGCCGGTTCGGGGAGACCCTCGAATCGCCCGCTCACCCCTTCGCCGTCGGCCTGGAAGACGATGCGGCAGTTCGGGTTCGTCTGTGCGGCGGTGCGATCGGTGTTCAGCAGCGCGACGTTGCGGTCGGTGAGGGTCAGCGCGTCGGCCGTCGCCCGGACGAACAATCCGCGGGCGCCGGCGTCCTGGCCGCCCTCGGGGATTGTCGACAGCAGCACCCCGCCCTGCGCGGGCAACCGGGTGGCCAGCGAACACGGCACCGACATGTCCATGTCGATCGGGACGAAGGACACCAGCGGTGCGGCGACATCCGAGACGCCACCACCCTGCGGCCATTTCAGTTCCGCGGTCGACTGATTCACCGGGAGCAGCGGGGAGAGGACGGCCAGCAGGAACCCGAGCAGGCCGGTGACGGTCGCGACGATCTTCGGGTTGACCCTGATCGTCGGGTTGCCCGCCGCCAGGCGGGAAGTGCGGGACTCACTCATCGGATTGGGGCTCCACCCTGATCGAGCCGGTGCGCGACCAGCCCCATTGCGTCGTCGATGCCATGTCGATCCGCGCGTCGGGCGCGTCGGACACGAGCGGTGTCAGCTTCTCCAGTGCGCCCCAGTCGCGCACCCAGTCGTCCTGCAGGTACGTCGAGACCGCCGACGCCGAGGTGGTGGCCTCGGAGATGCCCAGCAGCCCGCCGTCCACGCCGGCCTGCCAGGTCTTGGACTGGGAGTTGGTCAGCGGGTAGTCGCCGAGGATGCGCCACTGCGGCACCTGGGCGACGCCGTGGGAGACGCCCATCGGCCGCTGGCACGGGAAGTGCGAGGCCACCCCGAAGTCGATGAGCGTGGGCGCCGCCGATCCGACGACCTCCTGCAGCGTCTGCAACCGCGGGGCGCGCGGCGGTGTGATCCCGATGAACTGCTTCTCGCCGAGATTGTTGTCCTGCAGGGACAACCGCATCACGGTCGCGCGCGGCGGGGCCGCCGACATCGGCACCCGCATGTTGCGCCACGGCATGTTGAGGATCACGGGCCCGGGGTCGATCGGCAAGATGTCGGGGCCGACCTGCTCGAAGGTCCCGTCGACGCCCGGACGCCCGAACTGCACCACCATCTTCTGTCCGAAGTTCCGTACGCCGAAGGTGTCGATGGTCGAGACGGCGCCCGCGGTGCTGAACACCAGCAGCGGCGACGCGGAGCGGTCGGCGGGCAGGTCGTACCAGCCGGTCGTGAGCCGCGCCTCGCCCGGATATCCGTAGCTGCCCAGGACCGGCGTGGTGGCGGGGTCGAGTCCATAGGGCAGTTTGGCGGTGGAACCGTTCACGGTCTCCGGTCCGCGCCCGCCGGTGGTCCCGGCACCCAGCCCCCCGGTGATGGCGAACGGGCGGGCCATACTCGCCGACACGTTCATCTGTCCGGGCCGCTGGCTCCCCGGCTCGGGCTGGAGGTCGTCGGGAATCCTGTTGGGGGAGAACCCCACCGGGTTCTCGCCGCGCAGCGCCTGGGTCGTGGTCGCGCCGCCCGCCGGGGTCAGCATGCCGGCGTTGGGATCGAGTTCGACGAGAACATCGTCCGCGAGGCCACAGCTGTTGCCGCGCAGGGTGTCCAGATTCTCGGCCAGGGCCGTCGACGCCGGGTATCGGGTCACCGCGGCCTTGGCGAACAACAGCAACTCGACGATCACGAGGAGCCCGGCGATCACCGCCAGCGGAGAGGAGGCGATAAAGAGTCGTCGACGATCGGCCCGTGTCTCGCCGGGCCCGGTGTCGGCGTGGGCGAGACCGCGATTGGTGACGTAGTCCAGGCGCAGGTGCTGCCACACCGCGACCGCGGCGGCGATCACGGCGAGGATCAGGAACAGGGTCGACGCCTGGTAACCGGCGATGACCGGCGCCCGGTCGAACCAGGAGATGCCGTATTCGTAGAGGAACGGCCACGAGTTGTATCCCGCCATCGCCGCCGCCATCGCGAACAGCAGCCCCGAGACGAACACGGTCAGGTTTCGGGCCGACCGGGCCGCCGACTGGGCCACGGCCACGGTGGCCACCGCCGCGATCGCCGACGCCAGCCCGGCGAGCACGCCGAACTGGATGGTCCATTTGGTGGGCGTGAACGCGAACAGCAGCAGGGTGACACCCACGGCGCCGATCAGGCGCCATGCCGGACCCGGGTCGACGCCGCGAATCCTCGTGCGGCGCAGCATGACCGCGACCGTCACGAACAGGCCGGCGAGCAGGAGCAGCAACGGCACCCGACGGGTGAGAGCGCCGTCGTCGGTCACGACCGAGATGAAGTAGTACCTCAGGAACTCCTGGTGCCAGGAGATGACCGGTCCGACCGTGTAACGCAGCTTGATCGCCTCGAGGACGGTCGCCAGGGTCTGATCGCGGAACACCACGATGAGGACGAGCATTCCGGCCGCGGCGATCGGCGCGAGGAGGGTCAGCGTCGACGTCCAGACGGAGCCGTCGAGTCGTCTACGCCGATCGATGAGGATGTGCAGCAGCGAGCGGGCCGCCACCAGCAGGATGGCCACGCCGACGAGGCCGTGCGGGGCGAGTGCGAGGGTGAACCCCGCGACCAGCGCGGCGAGGGCCGCCGGCAGGAGTCGTCGTGTCGCGATCGCGTGTTCGGCGGCCCACCAGGTGAGCAGCGAACCGAGGACGATGATCCCCTCGCTGCGCAGCCCGCTGCAGAACGGCAGCCAGAACGCGGTGAACGTCAGGGCGGCGGCCCAGATCGCCCAGGAACTCCGCCGTACGGCCGGACCGAGACGGGGTAGCAGCACACGGCTGAGGACGAACCACGACACGAGCCCGGCGATGAGTTGCGGGATGTGCATCCACAGCACCGACGGCGAGACCGATGACCACGCGGCGAGGAAGCTGTAGTACCAGTCGAACGGAGCCTCGGGGATGCCGTAGAAGCGGTAGTAGTTGGCGAGGTAGCCGAAGCCGTCCGCGGTCCGGCCCATGTTGAGGATGTAGCCGTCGTCGGGTGAACCGGCCCCGAGGACGCTCCAGACCAGCAGGATCGCGGTGACGATCAGGTCGGTGGCCCGGGGTTTCAGCGAATGCCACCAGGAGCGGGTTCGCGCGCCGATCCGCCGGTGGTAGCCGCCGATGCGATCGAGCAGCCCCAGCGCGACGACGGCGACGAGAACGGACAGGGCGGCGAGCGCCATCACCACGATCTTGAGGACCGACGGCGACGATTCGTAGCGGTTGTCGATGGTCACCTGCACGCGGAGGCCGTCGGCGGCGGCGGCGCGTGCCTGCTCCGGGCTCAGGTTGCTGAAGATGCCGTCGACCTGGGGGCGGCGGTCCGGCGGCAGCGTCGTCGACTCGCCGAGCCCGACGAACTCCGCGCCGGGGCCGGTGGGCGCGGAGAAGATGCGCAGTTCACGGCATCGGTCCAGGTCGGCACGCGCGGCGGTGGCGGCGAGGCTGTTCCGGAAGGTCACGGTGATCGCGGCGTCGGTGGCGGTGACCCACAACGACGACGACTTCGACTTCGGCGCGTTGGTCGGCATGGTCGCCAGGACCACCCCGTCCTCGGCCGATGCCAGCGTCGCGCATGGGATGCGGGCGTCGAGGGTCTGCGGGGTCTGCGCGATGAGCGGGGCCATGACCGATGAGGTGTCGGCGCTCAGGTCCTGTCCGGCGGGCCAGTCGAAACCGGCGTCGACGGCCTTGACGGGCAGCAGTGGGGTGAGGGCACACAGCACGATGCCTGCGATCCCGGCCACGATCGCGATCCACCGGGCGGTACCCGCGGAGATCCTGGTCCCCGGCCCCGATGTTGCCGGCCCCGGCGACGACGGTTCTGCGGAATCCTCTGGCGAGGTCGGGGCTGTCACAGGCACGGTGCCTCATCGTAAGCGACGTGCCTCAGGCCACCTAGGGCCCACCCCGCAGCCCTGATCGACGAGGTGCGTGAGCGTCGGTACCACTGCTTCCTGGGGAGCTTGCGGAGGGCGCGTCACCCCCGCCTCCCTGAGGAGCGTCCGGAGCTTGCGGAGGGCGCGTCACCCCCCGCTCCCTGAGGAGCGTCCGGAGCTTGCGGAGGGCGCGTCACCCCCGCTCCCTGAGGAGCGTCCGGAGCTTGCGGAGGGCGCGTCACGAAGGGTCCCGCCCGCGCGACAGCTCAGATCTTGCCCGCGGGGCGGAGCGTACCAGCAACCACCGACAATCTTCAGTGGTGACTGGGCGGAGGAAAAATTCTGTCGGACAACACATTTCGCTCTGCCGACTGCCCACCTTTCGTGTACAGTCGAACGTACATTCGCAGCAACTGTTCTCGGGGGAGGTGGTCGTCATGGCCGACACCACGCACGTCGACGATTCGGTGGCGCCGCAACCGCGTGCCGTCGAGCTGGTGGCCGAGTTGCATGCGATCCTCGACGAACTGCAGACCGTGGACCTGTCACCGTGCACCGATACTGAGTTGGCCGACGTGGCAGCCGAGACCGAACGCGCCATCGCACGACTGACCGTCGCCGGTGACCGGCAGATCGATCAGGCCGAGGCCCGCGACCTCCCCCGCAAGACCGGCTGCCGCACGCTCATGCAGTTCATGACCCACCGGCTGCGGGTCTCCAACCCTGTGCGGCGTCGTAAGCAGATGGACGCCACCGCCACCCGCACCAGCCTCGGCGGCGAAGTGCTTACGCCCGAACACCCGTCCCTCGCCGAGGCATTCGCACAAGGTTCCGTCGGAACCGCCCACCTCCAGGCAGCCCTCGACGTCCTCGACCAGATCCCCCACGCTGTCGACCACGACGTGAAGGTCGCGGCCGAACGACAAATGGCCGAGATCGCCGCCGACCACACCCCTGCCGACATCACCCAACTCGGCGCGCGGCTCCTCGCTCACCTCGACCCCGACGGCACCCTCACCGACGACACCGACCAGAAACGGCGCCGCAACCTGTGGATCGGACGCCAACGCGCCGACGGCACCGCCACCATCTCCGGCACCCTCACCCCCGAACTCGCCGCCCGGCTCACGATGATGTTCGCCGTCTGGGGCAAACCCGGACTCAACAACCCCGACGACCCCAACTCACCGTCCGGACCGGCCGGCACCGCCGACCCCGACGCCCTGGCCCTCGCCGCCGACCGCGACCAACGCACCCCCGCCCAGACCAATCACGACGCCCTCGACGCCGCACTGGCCGCCGGTTTCGCCGACGGCACACTCGGAACCTCGCACCGCGGCCTGCCCGTGCAACTGATCATCAAAGCCGATCTGAACGACCTGATCCGCGAAGCCGGACTCGCCACCACCGCCACCGGAACCCTGATCCCCATCCCCGACCTGATCGCGATGGGCGGCGACGTGCAGCCGTGGTTGGCGATCTTCAAAGACGCCACCGCGGTGCCGCTGCACTTCGGTAGGGGGAAACGTTTGGCCACCCGCGAACAACGCCTCGTGTCCTTCGCCCGCCCCGACGGTGAAGTGTGCTCGGCACCCGGATGCGACCAGCCCGCCACCCACGTCGAACTCCACCACGCCCAGAAAGACTGGGCCAAAGGTGGTCTCACCGACATCGACGACCTCGCACCGGCCTGCCCCCGCCACAACCGCATGGTCGGCGACCAACCCGGCCAGTACACCACCCGCATCGAACGGTCCGGACCCGACGAAGGCCGCTGCCTCTGGCGACTCAACACCGAACCCGGCGCGCCACCCAACCCCGACCGCCTCAACCGCCGGCCCGACATACCCCGGCGGTTCACCACACACCTGAACACAGTGCGCAACGAGATCCACGGACCGACCACCCGAGGGTTTCGCAGACTCGGTCGCCAGACCCTTCGTGACGCGCCCTCCGCAAGCTCCGGGCGCTCCTCAGGGGGCAAAGGGCCCGGCGACCTGTCGCGCCCCGACGCCGTCGGTCATGGCGACAGCGGTCGGCGTCTCGAACTCGCCTACCGCGAACTCGTCCAGCCGCGAACACTGCCGGAGCATCCCACCACTCGACCACTGACCCCGGTCGAAGCAGCCCTCGCACGCATCCTCGCCGACCATCCGTGACTGCGGAGCAGCTCGCCGGGCTGACTGCCACCACGGCGACCGGGCCGTCAGCGCCGCCGAATCGCTAGCATGCCGCCTGATTGTCAGTGCCGCAGCGGCGCGGGACTCCACAATCCGCTGCGGGTGGCCGTGCCGGTCTCGATCTCGGCGAGCGTGTCGACGTCACCGTATGGCTCGTAGCGTTCGAGGGCGCCCCAGTCGCGTCCGATGTCGGCCATCAGATAGGTCGGCAGCGCCGTCGCCTGCTGGGAGACCTCGATCCACCCGAGCGGGCCGCCGCCGAAGCTGTTCTGCCACGCCGACACCGCGGCCGCCAGGTCGGACCCGGGCTTGATGCGCCACTTCGGGATCTCCGCGACCCCGACGTCGTGGGTGAACGGACGCTGGCACGGGAACGCCAGCCCCGATGTCCAGTCGATGTGGACCGGGTCGGTGTCGCCGACGACGTCCTGCAGGGTGTCCATCTGCGGGATCCGCGGCGGGGTCAGCACGATGAACCGGTCCTCGGCGAGGTTGTCGTCGGTGGCGACGATCCGCACCGCGGTGGTGTCCGAGGGGAGCTCGTCGGTGTTGTATCGCAGGTTTCGCCACGACGGGCGCGGGCCGGGGTCGATGAGTTCGGTGTCGCCCGCGGCCTCGAGATCGGCGTCGCGGGTGCCCGGGCCGATCGGGTCGGCGGTGTACTCGAGCATGACGTTCGGGTTGTCGTACTCGCCGGCCACCGCCATCGTCAGCAGCGGGCGGTCCCGCCAGTCCTCCGGCAGTGCGTACCACCCGGAGGTGAGGCGGGCCGGCACCTGGTCGAGCTTCGAATAGCTGCCCATGACCGGGGTCGACGCGGGGTCGAGGAAGAACGGGAGGGCCGCGGTGCTGCCGTTGATCCCGGGCTCGGAGATCTCGCCGCCGCCGGTGCCGCCGGGGTTGGAGTTGACGATGTCGGGGGACTGCCAGACGTCGCCCGACAGCACGCCGAGAGATCCCTCGCTGGCCGTTGATTCCAGTGCCGTCGGCACGCCGTTCGGGAAGAACCCCGAGGTGGTCGGGGAGGTGCCGGGTGCCGGTGGCGGTCCGCCGAGCGGGTTGGACAGGGTGGGATCGACCGGACGGAGCATGTCGCGGTTGGGATCGGATTCCACCCAGACCTTGTCGGCCATGCCGCACGGGTTACCGGCGACCGCGGCGAAGTTGGACCGCGGGACCGAGTACGACGAGCTCTGGTGGATGCCGGCGAAGATCGCGGTGACGATCTGGAAGACGACGACCGCCATCGCGAGGTAGGCGAGCGGCGCGGCGGCCATCGAGGCGATCAGCCGCCTGTACCAGCGCTGATGAGCGGCGTCGCCGGCGGTCGACTCCTCGACGTGCGGATCGGTCCCGGTGAACGGCTCGCGGAAATGGAACCAGAGCGCGAGGAGCAGCAGGGCGAGCGCGGCGTAGAGCAGCACGCTGCCGAGCATGATGCCGCCGATCTTGACCTGCTCCACTCCCCACGGCATGCCCCAGGCGGAGTAGTAGTAGTACGAGTTCGGCGCGGTGAAGGCGAGACCGCCGATGAACAGGACGAGCGCGCAGAACAGGGTGCGGTTGCGCCGGGAGTGCATCGACTGCTGGCTGGCGGCGATCGCGGCGATCGCGGCAAGCGCGGCGGCGATGCCCGCGAAGACACCGAAGTGGTGGGTCCATTTGGTGGGCGTGAACATGAGGAAGACCAGCGACGCGAAGGTGATCGCGACGATGCGACGCGTGGGGCCGATGGCGGTGCCCGGGATGCGGTTCTTGCGAACCAGCACGGCCGCCGAGACGACCAGTCCCAGGATCATGGCGAGCACGGCGAAACGTCGGGCGATGGAACCGTCGGCAGAGAAGGCGAAGAGCGCCGAGTAACGGCCGATCTCGTTGTACCAACTCATCGACGGGCCGAGCGCCGACTTCATGCTCGACGCCTCGGCGAACGACCGCAGGGTCAGGTTCGAGAACACGACGAAGACGACGAAGGTGCCGGCAGCCAGGATCGGCGCGATCAGCGCGACGAACGACCAGCGCAGTGATGTGCGGCGCTCACGGTCGGCGGCTTCTGAATCCTTCGGTGACGAACCAGTTGACGAGGTGGAACCGGACAACTCGGCGACGACGCGGGCCCGCTTGATGAGCGCCATGATCATCGGCCGCGCGCCTGCGATCAGTGCGGCGACGGCAAGGAGGCCCGTCGGCCCGGCGGCGATGCTGAAGGCACCGATCAGGCACGCGACCGCGGCGGGCAGCATTCGGCCGGTGGCGATGGCGCGTTCGACCGAACACCACGTCAGCAGCGCACCCAGGCAGATGATCGGCTCGGGCCGCAGGCCGTTGTTGAAGGGGAACCAGCACGCGAGGAACGCGAATGCGGCGGTCCAGGCGACCATCGGTCGGGTCAGGGCGGCCCGGCCCAGACGGGGGAGAACCTCATGACTCACGATGAGCCACACCAGGATTCCGCACAGGAGTGCCGGCAGTCGCATCCACGGGCTGGCCACCGAGACGTGGCTGAGCAGACCGAACACCTGGTAGTACCAGCCGAAGGGTGCCTCGGGCGCGCCGTACCACCGGAAGTAGTTCGCGGTGTAGTCGCTGTCCTGGGCGACTCTCGACATGGTCAGGAGATAACCGTCGTCGGAGGTGTTGGGCCCGATCATGTGCCAGAGGATCAGCGCCCCGATCACCACGTAATCGCGGGCGTTGAGACGCCACCATCGGGCCGGGAAGATCCGTCGATGGCGGCGACCGTCGGTCGAGTCGAGCGCGGCCAGTGCGGCCAGTGACAACAGCGTCGACGCCACGCCGACGATGACGACCAGCCACTTCGAGATGGTGGGCGCGGTGTTGTAGCGCGAATCGATCGTGACGTGGGCGTCGAGGCCCGCGATGTCGCCGGCGGGGCCGGACAGGTCGGTGAAGAGGCCGGTGACCTGGGGGCGTTGATCGGGCCAGTACTTGAAGGCCTCTTTGTCCTCCGTCGTTCCTGCGAGCGGTTCGTCCTCGCCGTCCTCGTTCTGGGTGCCGCTCGTCATGCCGACGAACTCGGCGGTCACCGCGTCGGAGTCGGCGTGCACGACGATCTCGCGGCAGCCCTGGTCGCGCATGTCCTGCAGCGTGGCCGAGACCAGCGAGACGTTGCGGATCACGACCTCGACGCCCTGCCGGTCCAGGGGCGCATCGGCAGCGCCGGTCTTGCGGATGAACAGGCCGCGCTCACCCGACTTCGGCGCCTGCTTGGGAGTGGTCGAGAGCAGTACCGATCCGCCGGGCGGCAGGTCGTCGACGGCGGTACAGGGGATCGTGACGTCGAGGTCGACGGGTGTGTAGCCGATCAGCGGCGACGACACCGAACCGATCTGTCCGTTCTGGGGCCAGTCGATCTCGGCGGTTCGCTGCGACACCGGCATGAGTGGTGTCGCGAGTGCGAGGAGGAACCCGAGCAGTCCGGTGACGATGGCGACGATCCTCGCTCGTCGAACGGTCTGCGATGGCACAAAGAGAGATGGTAGCCCTAGCGACGTCTCGTCCCGGTCGGTGGCGGTGCCGGGGTCGGAGACTCGCCGACCGGCAGGTCAGGGCCAGTAAGGTGAACGCCATGTCCGACGCCGAGGTGACCGACCGTCTGCCGATCCTGCTGCTCAACGGTCCCAACCTGAACACGCTCGGCACCCGGGAGCCCGCCGTCTATGGCTCGGACACCCTCGCCGACGTGGTCGACCTCGCCGAGCGCACCGCTGCCGAGCTGGGCTTCGGGGTGCGCGCCGCGCAGACCAATCACGAGGGACAGATGCTCGACTGGATTCACGAGTCCGTCGGCGAGATCAGCGGCATCGTCATCAACCCCGGCGGATGGACACACACGTCGGTCGCTCTCGCCGACGCGCTCGTCGTCCCCGACGTCCCCGTGCTCGAGGTGCACATCAGCAATGTGTATCGGCGCGAAGCGTTTCGTCATCACTCCTATGTGTCCCCGATCGCGGCCGGGGTGATCGCCGGTTACGGCATCCGCGGCTACGAGTTCGCGATCCGCAGGCTCGCCGAACTCGTCGACTGACCCCGCGCCCCGTCGACTGGGCGTCGTTCTACGTTGACTGTGCGTCGGTTTTCGTCGACTGTGCGCGGTGTGATCGCGGCGGGGGCCTAAGCGCGTCGAGTCACGGTGACTCGACGGAGGATTCGAGAGCGCGGTCGAGGATGGTGCGGAAGCCCTTGGCCAGTGCCTGGTGGGAATGCAGCGTGCCGCTCTCGAAGCCGATCAGCAGATACATTGCCGCGGTGGCGAACTCCTCGGCCTCCTCGCGATCGTGGAGCACCTCCTCGTAGGTGGCCGCGATGATGTCGCGGCGCTCCCGGTCCACGGTGTGCTGGATGGCGAGCACCTCGGGGTCGTGCGCGGCCCAGACCCGGATCGCGGCCTCCGTCGCGTGTGGCAGCCGTAGGCCGATGTCCGTGAGGGCGTCGAGACGCTCCCGTGGATCGGCGATGTCGCGAGCACCGGCGATCAGTCGTTGGCTCTGTTCATCGCGCCAGTAACGGATGAGGGCGGATCGGTACTCGGCCCAGTTCCCGAACGCGTGGTAGAAGCTCCCGGTGGTCGTGCCGGTCGCCTCGCAGATCGCTGCCAGCTTCAACCCCGCATGGCCGTGATCGGTGAGGATGGCCAGGCCGGCGTCGAGGTAACGCCGTTGCGTGTACTCCGACGGCTTCGCTTTCTTGCCGGTGGCCATCACCCCAGTGTGCTGCACGAATGGCGAGATTGGCGCCCGGGGTCCGCGCTCCCGCAGCACCGCGAACACATCGAATGTGACCCCTTGCACATTTCTATAAGTCGACTTACAGTGACGTGGCACTCACCGAGGAGGACATCCGATGGGCAAGGCGACCCGAAACCAGGGACTCGATTCGCAGACGCAGTTCCACGAGATCTACCGAAACCTGTCGACCTTCGACTTCCCCTGGGACATCAATCAAGCACTGAGCTTTGCCCTGTTCCGCACGTATGCGGTGCCGAGCATCGGCCGATTGCTCGACGAGACGCGTGCGTTCACGGCCGAGACCCAGAAGCGCTACGACGACACCTCGCTCCTGCTGGAGGTGCCGCTCCTGGACGGATTCGACAGCAGTCGGGGCAAGTCCGCCATTCGGCGCATCAACCAGATGCACCGCATGTACGACATCAGCAACGACGACATGCGTTACGTCCTGTCGACATTCGTGGTCGTCCCGAAGCGGTGGATCGACGATTACGGCTGGCGGAAGCTGACCGACGACGAGGTGACCGCGTCGGTGAACTACTACCGGACGCTCGGGCGCCACATGGGGATCAAGGAGATCCCCGAGACCTACGGCGCTTTCGAGACCCTGATGGACGCCTACGAACGCGAGCATTTCGCGTTCGACGAGGGTGGTCGCCACGTCGCCGATGCCACCAAGAGTCTGCTCGCGTCGTTCTATCCCAAGCCGCTCG
Organism: Gordonia sp. McavH-238-E; assembly: GCF_022348225.1. NCBI lineage: Bacteria > Bacillati > Actinomycetota > Actinomycetes > Mycobacteriales > Gordoniaceae > Gordonia > Gordonia sp. McavH-238-E. The sequence goes on along the minus strand of NZ_JAKRFE010000030.1, from coordinate 1,452 downwards.
CGCCGGCGATCGACGTCTTCAGCCGATCGCTGATGGATGACGCGTTGCTCGAGTCGTTCGGCTACCGGCGACCTGGACGTGTCGCGCGGTCGCTGTCGATCGGAGGACTCAAGGCGCGTGCCCGGGTCGTGGCCGCCCTGCCGGCCCGTCGATCACCACAGTACGTATCCGAGATGCAGCGAATTCGCAGCTACCCGAACGGTTTCGAGATCGAGAAGCTGGGTACGTTCGCCGGTGGCTGCCCGGTTAGGCATCTCCCGGCCGAGCCTGCACAGCACGCTCCGGCCGGGAGCTGAGGCTCGGGCTGCGTCTGCCGAATCTGCGAAGAAGGTTGATCCGTTCGCTCCGAACCCTTGCGCCGCGGAGGCATTAGTGCAACCCTGGGGTTGCATCAATAACCGGCGACGAGGGAGCACCGATGAGTGACGACGCAGATACATATGACGTGACCGGTTCGGCGACAGCCGAATTCGACCGGATCGAGCGCGAGATCTCGATCGACGCATCCGCCGAGAGGGTCTGGTCTCTGGTCAGCGAGCCGGGGTGGTTCATCAACGACAAGGCGATCACCGAGCACCGGATCGAACGCGACGGAGATCTGTCGACCATCCACGACCCGGCTCACGGCGCCTTCACGTTCCGCACCATCGCACTCGACGAACCGAGATACGCCGCGTTTCGGTGGCTCGCCGACTCCGCTGATCCGCAGTCGGATTCGACGCTCGTCGAGTTCTGGATCACGCCATCGGAATCCGGCGTTGTCCTCAAGGTCGTGGAGTCCGGCTTCGCGTCCCTCCCCGGAACGGATGCCGAGCGGCGCGCGCGGTTCGACGGCAACAACGAGGGGTGGACCATCGAACTCGGATTGGCGCGAACACATCTCGGCGGCGTGCATGCCTGACGTCGCATCGGTCGAGGTCTTTGCCGCGCTGTCCGATGAGAGCCGATGGCAGATCCTCACGCGCCTGGGTTCGGAACCCGCGTCCGCGTCACGTCTCGCGGACGAGCTCCCGATCAGTAGGCAAGCGATCGCGAAACACCTTCGCGTGCTCACCGAGGCAGGGTTGGTGACCTCGTCACGGGTCGGCCGCGAGATCCGATACGAAGCCGTGGGGGCGCAGCTCTCCCGGGTCGCGCACCGGCTCGACACCATCGGACGAGGCTGGGATCGCCGTCTCGCCGACATCAAACTCCGTGCCGAGCGGGGTTGAGCCGCACCTCAATGCTCCCTGAGGTGCGAGGAGCGTTAGCGACGAGCCTCGAAGGGTCTGGCGAGACGACTCGCGAGACCCTTCGTGACGCAGCCTCCGCAAGCTCCGGCCGCTCCTCAGCCTGGATCCGTGGACGGGTGCGGGGTGTCGATAACGTGAAAATGCCCTCTGAGCTGGAATGATTGGTGGTGTTGAGACAACAAAACATTCCAGCTCAGAAGGCACTTTCAGTGAAAGTATC